>JAJQJO010000149.1 GCA_021323495.1 Cellvibrio sp.
CGCCCGGTACTTGTGGTAGTGGGTGATTATTTTATTTTTGCTGAAAGCGACGTTAACAGTGATGGGAAAGTGAAACGGCTGGTGCGCGAATTTGATCTGAATTCCCCGATGGAATTAGCAAACTATTTACAACTCAATCCACAGGAGGCCGAGTTTAAATTTGATATTGGTCTAAGCTATTTACCGACTAGCACTGCCTATGCTTTGAACAAACTCAGCCCTATCCTCAATACTCCGAAAAAGGCTGTCCAGGTCATTCTCGCATCACAACTGAATGCGGAAGCTTTGCGCAACTCCCATATCGTGTATATCGGCTATCTCAGTGGGCTTGGGCTTTTGTCGGACGCTGTATCTGATGTTTCCGGTTTTAGGATCGGTAGCGGTGGCTTTGATGAATTGGTTGACACCAGCACGGGTAAAACTTACGTCAATAGCAGTGGTTCTGGCGAGCACCCGAACGATAGCAATCACCTTGCTTACCTGGCCTCGTTTAGTGGGCCAACCGATAATCGGATCATCGCCATTGCCGGGTTTCGCGATGCAGGTTTAATTGAACTTACCGACAGTATTACCAATGTAACCAGTTTAGCTGAACTAAATACTCCGGAAACCCAAAACAATTTCGAAGCTATTTATCAAGCCAATGGTTTTGGCCAAGCAACTGCGCCAGCTAAACTGGTTGCGCAAAAGCCTATTAAAAATCGCGATTAACGCACAACAAACGCAGGGCAGAATGTCCGGCTATTTTTGGTTTGATAATAAACGAAGCTCCGATCCGGAGCTGGCTCCGCATTACCATCCCGTTGAACCGCGCACCTTGAGAGCTAGGATAGACTATAGCTTTTAATGCAATCATTGGTTGGTTGATGTAATAACAACGAGACAGCTGCGGCAATGCTATTAGCCTGCTGTCTCGTCTCATGTAGTGCTGTGGATTCAAATAATAAACCGGACAGTGCGGGCCCAAGGGCAAAGATTTGGTGCGTGACAGAGATCCTGAATGTTGCATCACCTTTTATCAACCAACGGCGCAAATAATCGTCGGGAGATAATAATTCTCCACCAAGTTTTTTTACGCGATTAAAGCCAGGCGCGTAACCGTTACAGAAAACCAATCTGTCTGCTGCGATTTTTAGTGGATTGCCAACCGCCCGTGATTGGTCCAAGTGCAGCAGGAATCCATTATTTATGCGATCAACACCTTTTATGCAGCCGCGTGTCACACGCAAGCGATTTTGCTCGCGCAAATATTGCAATACTGCATATGACGAGGGAGGAATACGATGGCGATGAATGTTCCACCAGGGTAATGCTTTGGCTAACCGCCTTTGCTCCGGGTGCGGTAACCTTGCCCATAAATTGCTGACATGTGGACGAATTTTATTAATGCTTTCCTGCCATTCAAATCCCGCCGCAGAATTCGATTCAACATAACAACGCAACGCCCGCACCACCTGTAGCGCCGTATTACCGACCAGCCCTATATCAAGCGGTGGAGCTGCGGCCATGGGATGCTCGGTACTGTGCGGTAATGGCAACAGGCCATGACGGGAAAAAATATGGAAATTACCGGTAAAACCCTGACTGGATATAAATTGCACCAGATCAATCATACTGAGCCCCGACCCTATGACGGCAACATCGCTCAGGGCAGACCATTCCTGTGACATAAATTCCGGGGTATAGGGCGAGTCAAAGCTGTTTTCAGTTGCAGCCGTTGTTTTTCGGCTGGGGTTATTTCCTGTAGCAAACACAACAATATCGGCGCGAATTTTTTGCTGGTGCGTACGTACATACACACTTGCATCAACCGCACCTGGCACGGGTGAAATTTCAATTACCTGTGCTGGCAAATGAGTGACGCGCACACCTTTTTGCTCCAGCACCTCGATTGCACCGGTAAAAACCTGCCGTAAATAAACCGCATAAACCATCCGCGGAACAAAATCATCCGGCCCAAAATTGACCGACGAAAAGTCCGGGTGCAGGTTGCGCCACTGTTCCGGGTGATGTAATAACCACTGATAAAAATCATCCGGTTTACTGACATAGGCGCCCATACGTTTCGCAGCAACATTAAGGACAAATGAAGGATGGTTTACCGCGTAGGCAATGCCTAACGGACTGGCCGGGTTGTCATCGATAATATCGATATCGAATGGTAAAAACGTGTTTATTGCCAGCTCGGCCAGCAACAGGGTTGCCGCCGCGCCGCAGCCAACAATGACTACCTTGTTCCTGTGTAGGGTGTTTTGCAAAATTTGATTACCTTATCTATCACAACCGCATCAATTCGATTACAACCACATCATTTCGGGTTACAAAATCGGCATCCTTTCCGCACCAATAACTAACCTCACTCAATTGCCTATTGCGGTTTAACTTTTTCGTTCGGTAACGAAAGACAAACGTTCAATCCCCGCTTTTTCAATCAATACCATTACCTTTGCAACTACTCCATAGGGAACAGTTTCATCTGCATTCAGATTCAAGCGGATATCGGGATCTTGCAACTTTCGGTTCGCCAATTCACTCTCAATTGTTTCCAGCGCATATTCATCTTTATCAAGATAAATTTTTCCCTGGTCATCAATGCTGAGTACAACCGGCTTCTTGGGCTCCTCAATTTGTACCGTCGTTTCAGTATCTGGCAGGTTTACTTTAATTGCATTGGTCATTAGCGGTGCAGTGATGATGAATACCACTAGCAACACCAACATCACATCGACCATAGGTGTAATATTGATTTCGCTCAATACTTCATCGCTATCGCCACCGCCACTTGAAATTGCCATTTATGCAAACACCTCTTTACCACTTTCAGATTTATTTGCATCGCGCGTTGATTGCACTTGTCCAGCCTTGATTACCGGTGCAGTTGCTTTAATACGGAAGCCGGCTTTTTGCACCAGGCTAACAAAATCCGTAGCAAAATCATCCAGGTCAGCAGCAATTAATTTCAAACGGCGCAAGAAAAAGTTGTATGCAAGCACCGAAGGTACAGCGACTGCAATACCAATTCCGGTTGCGATCAACGCCTCACCAATCGGGCCGGCGACCACTTCAATGCTGGCCGATTTGCTTGCGGTGATTGCAGTAAGTGCCTGGATAATTCCGAACACCGTGCCGAATAATCCTACGAAAGGTGCGGTATTGCCGATAGAAGCAAGGATTGCCAAACCATTTTCCAATGAGCGGCGTTCTTTCTGGATTTGCTGGCGCAAATGACGCTCCAGTAAATCCTGGCGATCCCAACTATGCTCCAGGTCATTTGCCGGACTTGCATCTGCATTGCGCAACGTTTGAAAGCCAATAGCGGCAACCCGCGCGGTGGCACCGACATATTTTTCCAATGAGGCTGCTGCGTGCAAATCCGGCGCGCTCCAGAAAGTTTTGGTAAAGCGACGGTTTTGCCGGGACAACAATATGTGCTGGATACTTTTGATAACAATTAGCGTCCAGGTAATGATTGAAAAAGCAATCAACGCCCACAGGGTCCATTCAACAATATGTTTGTACAACTCAGACATGATAAATACACCTAAAAATAACGAATAAATAAAATTTAATTACTAAGTCATTTGCCAACCAAAGTAAGATTGGATTCTCTGCTTAAGTATTGAAAACCAAACAGGTAAAGCCGGGCATTGAAATCAGCTATTGGAAAGTTTGAAATCAATCGGCACTTCCACCCAGGAATCCACCGGTGTTTCGCCCTGTTTGGCGGGCACAAATGACCAGCGTTTTACTGTCTGGATCGCAGCGGTGTCCAATACTTTGCGGCCGCTCGATGTCTTGATTTCCACACTATCGGGTTTTCCATTACCCAACACATGTACATTTAAAACTACCGTCCCTTCCCAGCCGCGCTCTGCTGCCTGCTCAGGGTATTCCGGGGCAGGATTGCGCAGATAGCCCGGGTTGGCAGTTGCTGGTGTAACCGGTGGCGGCGCGGGCGGCGGAGGTGGAGTCTCCACCGCTTTTTGTACGACGGGTACCGGTGTTGGCTCGACGGGTTTTGGTTTCGGTTTTTCCACTGGCTTTGGCTTTTCCACCTTTGGCGGTGGAGGCGGCGGCAACTCTTCCGGGATTACGGGTGCAGGCGGTTGCTCTACCGGAGGTCGATAAATTTCTACGGTCATCGGTGGGATTTCCGCCGGGGTAATCGCTACTTCCGGTTTGAAGTAAAAATACGCAAAGGTCGCAACATGCAATCCGATAATCGCTAACAGAGCAAGGCTGCCAAGGGCACCTTTGTATTTCGGGTAAACCAATTCGATTTGTTTATCATGTTTGTGTTCACGCGGTACCAACGTAATAACGTCAGCAGACTTGCGTATTTGCGGCATCGGAGTAGCGCTGCGCAATAAATTGCGCGCATGGCGACGATCGTAACTGTGCGGCTCAGAGTATGCATGGGCACTCATAAATTTCTCCCCTACCCTAATCGGGTCAACAGAAGTCGCTTGTGGCGACAGGTATTCAAAGAGCGAGCCATCAAACAGCATCGTGTACTGCAGCAATGACTTTCTGGTAACAGGGATTTAGCAGCATCTATGCCAGCGTGATGCGATTGTTTTATTTTTTATAAGCTATTGAAATTTATAGGAATATAAAAACCTGAATAACAGGTGATGAGTATCCATAAAAAGCGGGGAAATTTTGCTGTTATATAAACAACCATTCTGCTGTTTTATCAACAGATGATTTTTTCAGGGCGGTGACGGGATTGTGGAAAAATAAACAGAAATTTTTCGTTAATTATTTTTTATCGAATGCCAATACGCAACCTGGCACCGCGTATGCCCTGTTAATGGATATATATTTTTCGCGGGAACAACATTAGGAAAAATTATTTTACCTGTGCTTCCGGTTTGTAACTCCAGTGCGGAGTCGCCAACAAAATAATAAGTGAAACGATGGCTATAAAAACCGATAACCACAATGCTATTGGTGTATCGGCAATACGTTCTGGATAAATTTTAACAACTGCGCCCAAGCCAATAATATTTCCCCCTGCCACCAACACTGCTGCCGCATAGTCATGGAAGCGACGCGCTTTGTTAGCGCCCAGAGCCCAGGTAGGATGGGTGTTATAACTGGGCAAGTCTTCATGTGCGTTATTTAATTGTTCCAATGCCGAGAGAAATCGACGCAAGTTGGTAATTGCGCGCTCCGCTTTATAATTTAAAAACGCCAGACAAATCGAAGCCACCGGGAACCCGGCGATCAACCACTCAACAGGGACATCCGCCTCCGCCTCACCCGGCTTGAGTGCTACCAGTGCCGCCAACAAACTCACCACCAGTGTGACATACAAGGCCAACGCCTGCTGCCGCTGGCTAATGCGTGCATTGACCTCCTGATAAGCCGCGATAAAACGGTAATTTGCATCGACGATATATTTTACTGTCACAATTTCCGCCTTGATAAATTATTGAAAATGAAATGCAAAAACGACAAAGGCGCTGCCCGCGCCTTTGTCGTAATATGAATACTCCTCGCGATGCTGTTGTAGCACCTCATTGATTTACGTGCGCGGATCCGGCGTCAACCGCAAATAGGGTTTTACCGCGTTGTATCCCCTGGGGAAACGGCGCGCGATTTCTTCCGGATCTTGCAGCGACGGGACAATCACTACATCCTCACCTGGCTTCCAGTTGCCCGGTGTCGCCACTTTGTGATGCTCGGTTAACTGCAATGAATCAATCACACGCAAAATTTCATCAAAGTTGCGGCCAGTACTGGCGGGATAAGTAATGATCAAGCGGATTTTTTTGGCCGGATCAATTACAAAAAGCGAACGCACAGTCAAGGTCGCATTGGCATTTGGATGAATCATGTCGTAGAGACTTGCAACCTTGCGATCTGCATCCGCAAGGATAGGGAAATTGACTTGGGTCAATTGTGTTTCGTTGATGTCATTGACCCAACGATTATGTGAATCCACCGGATCAACACTCAATGCAATAGCCTTAACATCGCGTTTGGTAAATTCATCTTTCAACTTTGCCGTTAAACCTAACTCAGTGGTGCACACTGGAGTGAAATCGGCCGGATGGGAAAACAGAACGCCCCAGCTATCGCCAAGCCATTGGTGAAAACTGATAGGGCCTTGGGTAGATTCCTGGACAAAATCCGGTGCTTCATCACCTAAACGTAAGCTCATGCGGCCTCCTCAAAATAAATAGACTAAATACGGTAGGCATTATGGTAGGAGTTTCGTGCGCCCAAACAAAAAGAATTTTTTGTACTTTGCTTAGAACCAAAAAAATAAATTGCAGAGGTTATAAGCTGATAACAAGTCGATATTTCCCTAAGTAATAACCTTTCATTAGGATGCACTCACCCAACACTGGCTTAGATAATAAACCTAATGAAAATTCGCGACCTCGATTTATCTGATACGGCTATCAACCAGGAACATGAAGCGCTCGGTATTCCTCCCGTTGAGCAAGCCCCACTTCATCCGGTTATCCGCACCGCTGTCTGGTTTGCGATCCTGACACTGATTAGTCTTGTCACTCTGGGCGCGACCCAGGTGTTTGGCGGCAGCTGGGATGAAGGCGTCACTACCATCAAAACCACACTCAACGATTCAATGTTCTGGAATGCCTTGCTGGTAGGGCTGCTCGCGCAAATTATCGATGGCGCACTGGGTATGGCTTATGGCCTGACATCGACCAGCTTTCTACTTGCAACGGGTGCATCACCCGCGCTGGCGAGTGCTTCAGTGCATATGGCAGAAGTATTTACCACCGGGATATCCGGTATCGCCCATGCAAAATTCGGCAATGTGGATAAAAAATTATTTCTGCGTTTGTTAATTCCCGGCATTATTGGTGGCCTGCTCGGCGCATTGCTCGTTACCCAGATTGATGGCAAAACGTTGAAACCTTTTATCACTGTGTATTTATTGTTAATGGGTGTTTATGTATTGAGCAAAGCGTTCCGCAAACATATTACGACCCGTAAAAGCGAGCCAAGACATGTTGCCAAACTTGCATTGCTGGGTGGATTTGTGGATACATCTGGTGGCGGCGGTTGGGGACCGGTAGTGACCACCACGCTCGTTGGCACAGGTCATGACCCGCGTACAACTATCGGCTCGGTGAATTTTGCCGAATTTTTCCTGACCCTGACGAGCGCAGCGTCGCTGTTTATTTTGGTCGATGAAACTATTTGGCATGTTGTAGCAGGCTTGATTATTGGGGGATTGTTCGCTGCGCCCTTTGCAGCCTATGCATGCAAAATATTTTCGACCCGGACCTTGCTGATATTGGTGGGATTACTGATCAGTGGGATATCGATATTCAATCTTTACAAAGCACTTGTTGGATGATTGGGGCTGGAAGTAGCAATTCCAAAACGTGTCTCAAATATATAAAGCTGTACAGGACGGGACAATGACCTGATGCAAAAGCCATCTCCTTGTGCGTGGCTTTTTGTATCAGGTGTTGTCAGCATCAATCAATCAAACCGCAATTTCCGCCAGATTTCCTTTTTCTTCCAACCAGGTTTTGCGGTCACCCGCACGTTTTTTCGCGAGCATCATGTCCATGATTTGCATAGTGCCATCATCTTCGCTGATAGTGAGTTGTACCAAGCGGCGGGTATCCCTTGCCATGGTGGTCTCGCGCAGTTGCAATGGGTTCATTTCACCCAAACCTTTAAAACGTTGCACATTAGGCTTACCCTTTTTATTCTCGGCGGCGATGCGATTGAGAACTCCATTTTTTTCGCCTTCATCCAATGCATAATAAACTTCTTTACCGATGTCGATACGGTACAGCGGTGGCATAGCGACAAATACGTGGCCATTGCGCACCAACACCGGGAAATGCCTTACAAAAAGTGCACACAACAACGTGGCAATATGTAAACCGTCCGAGTCGGCATCAGCGAGGATGCAAATTTTGTGATAACGCAATTCACTAAGATCTTCGCTGCCGGGGTCCATCCCAATCGCCACAGAAATATCGTGCACTTCCTGGCTCGCGAGAATTTCTCCGGAATCAACTTCCCATGTGTTCAGGATTTTTCCGCGCAACGGCATAATTGCCTGGAATTCACGGTCACGTGCCTGTTTGGCAGAACCACCAGCTGAATCCCCTTCCACCAAAAATAGTTCGCTACGCGCTGGATCAGCGCTGGAGCAATCCGCCAGTTTACCGGGCAGTGCCGGACCCTGGGTGACGCGTTTGCGTTCGATTTTTTTGCTCGCACGTACACGCTTTTGCGCATTGCTGATACAAAATTCGGCAAGTTTATCGCCATCTTCCGTATGTTGGTTTAACCAAAGTGCAAACGCATCTTTCGTGATGCCTGAGACAAACGCTGCAGCCTCACGCGAGGTTAACCGCTCTTTGGTCTGGCCAGAAAATTGTGGGTCGGCGTGCTTGTAGGAAAGCACATAACAGCAGGCATTCCACAAATCTTCCGGTGCAAGCTTTATCCCGCGCGGCAACAAATTGCGGAATTCACAATAATCGCGCAGCGCATCCAACAAACCGGTGCGCAAACCATTGACATGGGTGCCACCCTGCGCAGTGGGAATCAGGTTAACATAGCTTTCCTGAATT
>JAJQJO010000150.1 GCA_021323495.1 Cellvibrio sp.
CCAATCCATCGCCTTTGATGACCGCCAATCCCACTATCGGTTTGATAATGGGGTAGTGCCACAGGATTTATTAATTCCTTGTGTGGAGTTGTACAAAGGTTTTGATCGTTTAAGCGAATTGCTTAAAAAAATGTGCGATGAATTGAATGAGGCAATGGAAGATGCGCATTGCCCGGTACCTAAAATCGATTTGGAAAACCATTACCCTATCCTGGGCGCGTGGCAAGCGCGGGCCGATGTGAACCGCGATCTGTGGGCAAGTTTTGCCACACCGGATTCACCGGCATCTGTGCCTAAAGCGCGCTGGTTAACACCGGTAGATAGCAGTGGCAATATGGACCTGGAAGTGTGTTCAAGCCCGATAGTTGCCGCCAAAACCCTTGAATATAGTTTGTGGGAAAAAGCCTGCGGTGCAGTGATTACCTCCGCAACCCTGACTGCATTGGGGAATTTCCATCGTTTCCAAATGCGCGCGGGTACCCCGAATGATGCGCACTATCAGGTGGTGCCCAGCCCGTTTAATTTCCAGCAGGCGACACTGGAAGTTCCTGCGGCGGCCGTTGAGGCGACCAATGCTGATGTGCATACGCTAGCGATTATTGATGACTTGCCAAATTTGATTGATCCCGCTGCGGGCACCCTGGTGCTTTTTGCATCGCGTAAACAAATGCTCGATGTATTTGAAGATATGCCGCACGACCTGCGCGATATCATTTTAGTGCAGGGTGATAATTCCAAGCAGGAAATGTTGGTGCAGCATAAAAAGCGTATCGACGAAGGGCAGGGTAGTGTGCTGTTTGGTTTGGCAAGTTTTGCGGAAGGTGTGGATTTGCCCGGTAAATATTGCACCCATGTAATCATCGCCAAATTACCGTTTGCAGTACCCGATGACCCTATTGAAGCAGCGTTATCGGAATGGGTTGAAGCGCGTGGTGGTAATGCGTTTATGGAGATCACCGTGCCCGATGCCTCGCTCAAGCTGATTCAGGCCTGTGGCCGCTTGCTGCGCACTGAAACTGATACCGGGAAAATCAGCCTGTTGGATCGCCGGATTATTACCAAGCGTTACGGTAAGGCGATTTTAAATTCCTTGCCGCCATTTACCCATATCATTCATAAATAATTTCTTTTTGTTGTATGTCATGTTTGGGTTCGTGCTTCGTAGGTTGGGGCGGGCCGCGTAGGCTGAGCGCAGCGATGCCCAACATTGATTGCCGACAATACCACGCGAAAATTACCATGGATAATCTTCACATCGCCGTTGCCGAAACCTTGATGGATATCGAAAAAGAGCTGCGCGCTCTGCAGCTTTGGGATGGCGCAATGATTTCTGAAGAAGCGTTAGCCAGCGAGCAGCCCTTTGCGATCGATACCATGACCTTCCCGCAATGGTTGCAATTTATTTTTTTACCGCGCATGTATGTTTTGATTGAGCAGAAAATGCAATTTCCGGGAAATTGCGGTATCGCACCTATGGCCGAACAATATTTTTCTGTGCTTGGCTTACCTTCATCGCCACTTATTACCCATTTGCAGAAAATAGATGCGTTATTAACCCGGCAATAATTAGCGTAAATATTTCGCCAACGTTTTCAATTCTGCATTCGTTTTAATTTCCTGTGCAACCAACCCTGCCATAGCCTCGGCCCCGTTTTTTTGGAAGTGTGTCCCATCAGGCATTTGTGTGCTGCCGGCGATGCCGTTGGCATAAAAGCTATTGATAGCGGGATCGACAACCAACCAAAAATTTTTCCAACCGTCTGTGGGTAAACTATTGGCAAATTCGATGCTTGCTGCTTCCAGATCAATCAGTGGCACTGCATTGGCGGTAGCGGCATCTTTAATGGTTTGGGTGTAATCGCCGGTAAATAAATATCCATTGGCCGGATTTTGCCGGGTGTAATGGTTATGCACTACCGGTGTGGTTTGTTGGCCCTGGGCATTTTTAATGCGTGTAGTCGGGGTAAATAAAATGGGTATGGCGCCGCGTTCCCGGGCGATTTTTATATAGCGTTCCAGTGAATGTTGAAAAGAAAGTTCGGGCTGCCCGTCGGGAAATTGTGGTTGGCCTTCGGTATTGTTGGGGTAAGTGCAGAGATTGTTTACATCGGCATGGCCGCGAACAGGTTTACTCGAGTCGCAATTCTGGTCGTTATGGCCATGGTTGATAAACACATAATCTCCCTCCTGGATCAGGGGTTCCATCTGCGCAAACCAGCGGCCATTGTAAAAATCACGCGAGCTGCGGCCGGAGCGTGAGCCTACAATAATCTGCACATTGCTATCGGGTCTGAGTTGCGCAGCAAATGCCTGGCCCCAACCCATGCGCGGAAAACGCAATTGTTCATACATCGCCGAAGTGGAATCGCCCACTATAAAAATACGCCGGTGTGCATTGTTAATGTTCTGCCAGTCTTTTTGGGCCCGCACCAGGTCAACATTTTCATAGGCACCATTTGCCATCAATCCAACGATAGGACGAAAGCTGATATCCGTCAGTGTGGTGTGGCCGGTTTCACCAGTGTTATTGTCGTAATTCCGGTTGTGATGAAGAAGTGAAAATAATTCGGTTAGTTTGTCATCGGTTTTTATCGGGTAAGTGGCTGGATCAAAATGGCGGGTATCCCTGACATCACTGAATTGTAGTGCCTGCTTGAAGCCTTTACGCAATTCGGTGTGTGCTGTTTGCAGACGGGTGGAATTTAACGCTGTGATTTTTTGACTGTTCACCCATTGCTGTGGGCCAATAAATCCCTGGGCTATGGCGAGGTCAGATACGATGCGGTCAGTGAGCGGGTTAATATTGCCTGTTTGATATTGGTCGTGGGTAAATTTTTCAATAACCGCAGCCATGCAAATAGGGCGCAGTTTTGAATTGTTAATGCAATCTTTGGCATCGCCATCGGCCACCGCCGACAGTAATAGCGGTGCGCTCAGGTCTTGCAGGGGAAACTGGTAGCGACCCTCAGTATCGGCAGTAGTGTGCAGGCGTTTGCCATTTGCATCGATTAATTCTATACGCGCACTGGCTAAGGGTTTTTTTTCAAACGCCAGCCCCGTTAATTGCGATGATGGTTGTAATGATAATTGTGATGGCTGGATATTGTTGCGCTGGCAGCCGAATAACATACACAATAATCCCGCTGCCAAGGCGGGGTAATAAATAGAAAATGAGCTACGTGTAAAAAACTGCTTCATGCGTAATCCATACAATACTGTGAATAATTAATTTATAAAGCCTACTGCGCCCCCCAGCCTGCCTTAAGGCTCTCCCACATTTCATCAAAATGTTTTTGCTCGTGTTCGCGCAAGGCATTGTATTGCGCTTCGTTCAGGTTTGCGCGCGCCGATGTTAAATAATTGTCTTTATAATCCTGCAATGCTTCGTGTGCCTTTTCAATTAAGAAAGGCTTTTCGCCTTCCGGGGCATTTGCAATTGCTTGCCCGGTATTTTCCAGATAGCGATTGAACGCTTGTTTTTGTTCTAATTTACTTAGCAATAGCACGTCGCGTTTGTCGGAAGGAATCGGAGTGTCCGCTTGCACCTGATCAAAGAAATTATTCATTTGATATTGTTCATAGGCCGAATCCTTGAGCAGATCGTAGGTTTTTCTATCTTCAGGTGAACTGAGCAGTTGGGCGATCTGGCGATCGATTTCCGCCAGGCTTTCCTGTTGTTTGCGAATGGCTTCTTCGGTGTCGGCTTGCGATGAATAATAGCCAATGCTGGTTGCGCCGAGGATTTGTTCGCGTTGCAAGAGCAACGCTTGCAATTCGCTGCGCGCTTGTCCTGCCAGGCCGAGTCTTGACATCAGCAGCGAATATTTTTTTTCCAGGGTGCGCTGCAGGTTTTCTTGCTGGATATCGGCAAACTCGTCGAGTCTGGATGATGCAGGCATGGGCGCTGCCACGGTAGCCTTGCTGATGGGTTGTAATGCATTTTGACCAAAGGCGATAAATTCCTGCAGGTCATCAATTTTTTTCTGGTAAGTATCCCGCTCTTGTTGCAGGCGAACATCAAACTCGGCTTGCTGTTGGACGAGTTGCTGCTGCAAGGTTTGCTGGTCCAGATAAAGCACGCCGTAACGCGCACCAAGCACAAGTAATGCAACTGTGAGGATAATGCTGAGTAGTTTCATCTTTACCTCCGTGGGTACGGATTCATTATTATGGATTGAGGTAAATCTGACCGAGGGATTGCCGGAACAGTTTGGCTATTTTGTTGCTGCTATCTTGTAGTTGCCAACCTTTGTTAAGTCCGGATTAGATTACATTTTCCCCACGGCTTCAAGCCTTTGAGGCGATAATAAAATCACCTCGGCCCGCGGTGTGAAAATGTACCGTTTTATTCAGTGTGATGTGCCTTACCGGTCAGGGCGCAAGGTAGCGGTTCAAGAAGGGGATCACATCCTGGACAAACCGTTCTTCGCCTTCCCAATACTGGTTCCACGAATTGCCGCTGTACTCTTCTGCTTGATGCTTTACGCCAAAGTCATCCAGTGCGCGGGTAAATTTCTGGTTGGCATAGACATGGTCCGGATTGTCGTCATAACGTCCCCAGTCCATTTTGAAGCCGCGCAACTGGCGCAAATTTCCCGCGCCTGTAGGCAGACGGTTTTCCAACAGGAAGTCGTCCCGCAACCTGGCAACATTGAGCGCGTTGGTAACAAGTTGATCTCCTTTGAGTTCCACCATCAGGTCCGCATAAAAGGGTGGTTTGGCTGGATTGGGTAAGTATGCCTGGGCCATCAGCATAAACACCTGCGAGTAAATATTGGACTCCAGATCTTGCCAACTTTTGGCCAGATTCATCTGCCGCCAGTCGGGTTTGGATTGCATCAGGGTTTCCCCGGTTGCAGTGCCAAAGGGATGCATCGCATAAACGCTGCCGAACAGCCCCGGGTAACCCATCGCCAGTTTAATCGCGGCATAACCACCGATCATGTCACCCACAGCGGCGCGTGCCGAGGCGGATGTAAGGGTGCGAAAGCGTTGGTCTATCGCCGGTACCAGTTCCCGGGTGATGTGATCCATCCAGCGCCCACTGCTGGATGCATTGCTGTAAAAACTTCCCAGGCCAGGGCCGCTAAAATCACCTGCTACCAGCAAGCAATCCTTGAGTTGGCCGCTACGAATGGCGTCATCCAGGGTCCGCTGTAACTTGCCGTCGGCAAATAATTTTTCATTACTCCAGCCCAGGGTGTGGAAATAATAGACCACCGGGTATTGTTGTTTGCCCTCCTGATAGGAAGCAGGCAGATAGATTTTGATGTTGCGCTCGGGTTTTATACCAACAAGATTTTCGCTCAAGGCAGCCGACCTGATGGTGAAATCCAGGATTTTGCTAGTGGCTGCGGCGTTCGCTCCCAGGCTTGCACCGGCACTAAATAACACACAGATAAATAAAATTTTGACAGGGTTCATAAAGCCTCCATGGGTGATTAATGTTTTCGGGAGGCTAAAGCGTTTGGGAGAAACCTGCGTCCGATCCGATCGGGGCGAACCTTAATTGTTGGTGCTGGCAAGGTTTTGCCGGCGATATTCGCTGGGCGTCATCTGCAGCTGTTGGCGAAAAGCGGTATTGAAGGTGGATTTGGAATTGAACCCGGCATCTTCAGCGATAGCGATAATCGTTTTGTCCGGACAGGTTAGCAATGCCTGCCTGGCTGCATTTATCCGATAGCGATTAATCCATTCATAAAAATTGGTTTGCAGATCCTGATTGATCACTTGGGACACATAATGTGGGCTTTCACGTAAATGCTCGCTCAATTGTTTCAAGCTAAGGCTTGATTGCGCATAGAGCTTTTCGTTTTCCATCGCTGTGTGTAATTTGATTTTTATGCGGCGTCTGATTCCTTCATCTAACGGCGAGTTAGTGTATTTATCCGCATTAGTTTTGATGGACGCGGCCAGAGTTATATCACTGGGCGATGCGGGAGTTACTACTAATGGCTTAAGTCGCCAAAGGGCAAAAAGGGCGCGCAGGGTAAAAATAATCTCCACTGTCATAAAAAGGTTGATCCCCAACCCACCTACCGGGCCGATGTACATGCAGTGCAGCGTGCGCAGGATTGCCATCAACCATTTCACCAACAGGATCAATAGCAGCCACTTCAGCGCCTGCAACGAGTATTCGTAGGGGTTGGAAAAGTTGGCAAAAATTTGTTGGTCATATTCCTGTAACAGCAATCGGATCCGCACCACCAACATGGGAACCTGAAGGATAAATATAGCGATACTTATCAACATACAGCCATGAATAAACACCGCGTGATGAGTTGATACGGGAGCAGCCGGATTACCAAAGTCAGTACCTGCATGTGCAGACAGCAATAACGGCAGTAAACACAAGCTTGCCATCAACAATAACCATTTATGCAATTCAGGAAGGGCAGTGGGGCCTGGTGTTTGCTGGCGGGTAATCTCCAGCGTACATAACCATAAGCAGGGAGCAATCAACAACGACAGCTGCATCAATCCCCCAAGCCACAGGGATTTGAATCCCGTGCCCGGGTGTAACATCAACCATTCAAACCCGAAACCTACTGCCTCCAGTAATAGAAATACCGAAAAATACCGCAACCGCCATTGTGGCAACAGATTGTGCAAGCTTGCTGCACTGAGCAAGCAATAGCCTATTGCGATGGCAAATAATGAGGTTTGGAATATGTTCATAGGTATCAGTGGAGATGCTGAAGGATTAACGTTCTGGCGCAATAGTAGCGCGCTCTGGATTCGGCGACTATGTTTTGAGTGTTAACCTTAGGTTTTCAAAACCACGTCTGACCCGACCGCTTGAACGCAATGATATTTTTAACAGCAAAAAGCCCGGCAAATTGCCGGGCTTTTTATTGATGAGCGTATCGTTAACTGTACTGAATTACATCCGTTCCATCACCTCAATACCCAACAAGTCTAACCCTCGCTCAATCGTCCTCGCCACCAGGTGACACAAACGCAGCCGGCTATCGCGTATTTCAGGTTCAACGCCATCTTTCAAAATCGGGCAGGCTTCATAAAAGGTCATATACAAACTGGCAATTTCGTACAAATAAGTACACAGCAAATGCGGCAGGGCTTCGCGTGCGACTTGATCCAATACTTCACTGAATTGCAGTAGTTTAATCGCGAGCGTTTTTTCCTGTTCAGTGCCAATTACAATTGCATTGGTGAGCGATTCCGGAGTAACACCGGCTTTGCGGAAAATACTTTGTACGCGCGTAAATGCATATTGCAAGTAAGGTGCGGTGTTACCTTCAAAGCTGAGCATGGATTCCCAGCTGAATACATAATCATTGGTGCGGGTTTTACACAGGTCAGCGTATTTCACTGAACCTATGCCGACCTTGCGGCCAATTTCTGCGACTTCACCGGCAGTCAATTCAGAATTTTTTTCGCTTACCAAGGTGGTTGCGCGTTCAACGGCTTCAGTCAATAACTCGGCGAGTTTAACCGTGCCGCCAGTGCGGGTTTTAAACGGTTTGCCGTCACTGCCCATCATGGTGCCGAACGCGAGATGCTCAAGGCTGACTGATTCATCAACAAACTTCGCTTTGCGGGACAGGGTAAATACTTGCTGCATATGCAGTGACTGGCGCGCATCGATAAAATACATAATGCGCTTGGCTTTTAATATATTCACGCGATAGCGCAGCGCGGCCAAATCCGTGGTGGCATACAAAAATCCGCCACCTTGCTTCTGGATTATCACCGGTGATGGATTGCCTTCTTTATCGGCCAACTCTTGCAGGAACACTACCTGGGCGCCATCACTTTCCACCGCGAGGCCTTGCGCTTGCAATTCTTTTACGACCGGTGCGAGATCCTTATTGTAAAAACTTTCACCGCGCACGTCGCTGTCTTTCAGGGTGACGTTGAGTTGCTGATAAATTTCGGTGCTGTGATGCAGCGAAATAGTTTTAAATTGTTCCCAGAGTTTTAACATTTGTGCATCGCCGGATTGCAAACGCACAACGTACTCGCGCGCTTTGTTGGCAAAGGCTTCGTCATCGTCAAAATGTTTTTTGGCCTGCTGGTAAAATACTTCCAGGTCCTTGAGTGCCATGGCGTCATCACCCCTGGTTCCCAACTGCTCTTCCAATTCGGCAATCAACATACCGAATTGGGTACCCCAATCGCCCACATGGTTTTGACGGATGACATTGTGGCCAAGGAATTCCAGCAGGCGGGCAAGGGCATCGCCAATAATAGTGGAGCGCAAATGGCCTACGTGCATTTCTTTGGCGAGATTAGGACCGGAATAATCGATAACAATATTTTGCGCGGTGGTGGTTTTTTCAACCTGCAGGCGTGCATCGCTTTGCGCTTTGGCGATTTGCCCACCCAACCATTCCGGCTTCAAATCGATATTGATAAAACCGGGGCCGGCAATTTCTACTTTCTCGGCAATGCCATCCAGCTCTAGCGCAGCGACGATTTTAGCGGCGAGGTCGCGTGGATTGGTGCCCATGGCTTTGGCCGCACCCATGGCACAGTTGGCCTGGTAATCGCCAAAGCCGGCCTTTTTACCGGGGGCAATCAGGGCGGGCAAGTCGGCGGGTACACCGACGGCGGCCA
>JAJQJO010000151.1 GCA_021323495.1 Cellvibrio sp.
GCGCTGGTTCCATTTGTATCCCGATCAAAAGTTGACATACAAAGATGATCTGCACTGGACTGGCCGTTCGCAAAACTGGAATTTTATGTGCGCCGAATGCCACTCCACCCATCTGCAAAAAAATTACGATGCCGCCAAGCGCGAATATCACACCACCTGGACGGACATCAATGTCGCCTGCGAAGCCTGCCACGGCGCAGGCTCCCAACACATCAGCTGGGCGAAACAGGAATCCGGTTGGGAAGCGCTGGCGCCGACCAAAGGCCTGACCCATTTATTTAACGATCAAAAGGGCGCGCACTTTCTCATCGACCCGCACACCGGTACACCTAAACGCAGCACACCGCGCATTACGGAAACAGAAATCCAGGTCTGTGCCGCCTGCCACTCGCGCCGCGCGCAACTGTTTGAAGATGACCGTCACGGCCAACCGTTGATGGACAGCTTTAGGCCCGCTTTGCTGGATGCGGGTACTTATCATATCGATGGCCAGATTCAGGAAGAGAACTTTGAATACGGCTCCTTTATGCAAAGCAAAATGTACAAAGAGGGCGTGACCTGCAGCAACTGCCACAATCCCCATACTTTGAAACTGAAGGCCGAGGGTAATGGCGTCTGTTTGCAATGCCACGGGGCGCCGCAGTTTGATACTCCCAAACACCACCACCATCCCGCAGGCAGCACTGGGGCTATGTGCGTGAACTGCCATATGCCGAGCAAAATTTATATGGGTGTTGATGAACGGCACGACCACAGCTTCCGCATCCCGCGCCCGGCGCAATCGGTAGTGCTGGGCACTCCCAATGCGTGTAACCAATGCCATACCGATAAAACCGCTGACTGGACTGCTAAACAAACCAAAACCTGGTACGGCCATGATCCGGTCGGCCACCAGAAATTTGCCGAGACCTTGCAAGCAGCGCGTAGCCAAACTGCAGGCGCTGACCGCAAACTCATCGCCATTCTGGATGACCTGAACCAACCCGCAATTGCCCGCGCCACTGCTGCGCGTGCCATGACCAGTTGGCTCAGCCAGGAAACAGTAATGGTGCTGGCAGAGCATTTAACCGACGATGATCCGTTAGTGCGTATGGGTACTTTGGATGCAATGCAGCCGCTACCACCGGGATTGCGCCAGCAGCTTGTAACTTATTTACTGCACGATCCGGTGCGCAGCCTGCGGATACAGGCAGCACAGTTATTGGCCGATGTCCCGCTGGAAAACCTGAGCGAGGCTGATCGCAGCGCAATGGAAAAAGCCAGCGGCGACTACATTGCCGCGCAACGACACAATGCCGACGATCCATCTGCACAGGTTAATTTGGGCAATTTTTATCTTCAGCGCGGTGAGTTTGCCAAAGCGGAAGCGACCTACCAGAGTGCCTTGCAACTTGATCAAAAATGGATACCTGCCTACGTCAACCTCTCCGATTTTTATCGCCAGGCAGAGCGCGATTCAGAGGCACAAAAACTTCTGACTGATGGCATCAAACTCTTGCCCGATGCGGCCGCGCTGTACCACAGTTTAGGTCTGGTGCAAGTGCGCCTGAAGGATTTGCCTGCGGCAGTGGTATCGCTCAAGCACGCGGTGGCATTAGCGCCAACCGATGCGCGCTATAACTACGTTTACGCGGTCGCGCTGCACTCGAACGGGCAAACACCGCAAGCCATTGTGGCCGTTAATCATGCGCTGAAATTAATCCCGAATAACGCGTCTTTGTTGGAGCTGCGCGAGCAATTGCGCGCTGAGTAAGTGGATAAGTAAGCAAACAAAGGGCGAGATGGGCACCACCTCGCCCTTTGTTTCAAGGGGCAGCAGGCGCAGGCTCTGTTGTTGGGGCCGGAGTTTCCGGTGCCGCTGTAGTTTGGCTGAGGCCGGACAAGTCGAGGCGCACAATCCGGCGGGTGCAGGTGTCGGGTTGGCTGCAATCCAGATTGGAGTTGATCAGCACGCGGTTGTTATCGACTTTACGTTGCTGCACCAGGAACTGTTTGGCGTTGAAGCTGCGCTGGGCTGCCAGCTGCACCAGTGCTTCCGGTGCGATTACGATAGTATGCAGCCACTGTTCGTGCATTTGCACCGGGTTTAGTTGGCCATCGCTTTTCAGCCCGAGTTTGCGATATTGCGCCACTACTGCTTTTTGCCAGCGCTCGTTTTGGGCTTTGATATCTTTATTTTCCAATCCATATTCCTCTAGCAGCACCTGCTTGACCTGTGCCATACGCAGGCCGCGCAGGTCAGTGGTTTGGTCATAGCTACCAAGCAATTGGATGCGCAACTCAGGACGTTTGCGCAGCGCCTGATGCAGCGCGTTGAGCTTGCGTGTAGCGGTGGTCAGTAGTTGGGACGAGCCGGAATTAAACGGCAGGTAGCCCAAATCCTCTTTGCTGCCTACCAGACTGCCGATCCATTTAAAGGGTGCTTGGACAATTTTAACCAAGGTGTTGCGGAGCGCCTGCCGGATCACCTTGCCCACATCAAAACTCGGGTCATTGGCGTTGCCACTCACGCCTATATCGAGGGTGGCGAGGCCGTTTTCATCGGTTATCAGCGCCAGCGCCAAACGCAGTGGGATGTCCATGGCTTGGGCAGCAAGTACCCGCTCGCCCAACTGCAACTGGTCCATTTCGATATGGTTGTCACCCTGGATCAAACCCTTGTTCAAGCGGTAGTGCAGGTTGGCGGTTAGCAGGCCGCGCTCAATGCGCCAACCAGCGTAAGTGCTGGAATAACCGCTAAAGGCGCCGAGGTCGAGGTTTTCAAAATCGAGGCGCGCATCCAACAATGGCTGGGTGAGGAAGGGCTGGGTTTTGCCTTGCAGGTTTACCGGGGCGTAACCGTCCACATCGCCGTGGAATTTGAATTGCGCGGGTTTGGTGGTATCCGAGGATAGCCCTGTCATCTCACCGCTAAAGTTTTGTACGGCGGCGACAAAATTGGGGGTCAGAGTTTCATCGTGGAAACGAAATGCCGCCTTATCCACAACAAGCTTATGCAGGTTGAAGCTCCATTCGGGCTCAGCTTCGCTGCTTTTATTCGCGTTGATAGCGGGAGTTGTCTGTGCTGCGTCGGGTGTTGCCGTGGCGATAGGCGCCTCTGGGAAGAGCTCCTGCAAATTGGTTTTACCCTCTTTGGTAATCACAAAGCGGCTATTGAATCCACCCAGCTCCAGCAGTGGTATCTCCACTTGCCGCTTGACCAGGTCGAGCTGGGTATCGCTCCACTTCAGGCTACCCCAAGTCAGTACATCTTCGTTGGCAGCGGTGGGGCGCAGTTTGATGTCGGTCAGGCTGCCGCTGGTGTTGACCTGGGTAAGCAGGGCGGCGCGCACTTGCAAGTTGGCTTTGGTGTTGAACTGCCCGGAAGCGATATCGGCACGCACATAAGGTTTGAGGAATGGTTGAGCGAGCGCAACGGGCAGCGCCTGTAATTCGGTAGCAAAGTTGCCGTCGAGACTGGTGAGATTGAAGTCACCGCTAGTGGTGAGGCGGGTGCCTTGGTCGATATCGGTGGCAAGCTGAATGTTCATGGCGCTGGCGCCGCTGGTATCGATATTGGTCGCGGTGAAATTCAGCTGGCGCGCCTGGAACAAGTGGTCCAGATCGGCAACACGCCAATCGAGCGTGGCATTGTTGATCGCGAACTGGTTGACCTTCACTATCCAGGGCGCGCTGTCGGTATCGGCCGCCGGCGCGCTATCGCCGTCCAGGCTTTTTATGATGAAGGCGCGCGCCAAACCTGTGTCTCCGCCCTGGCTCCAACTCGATAACTGGAGCCCCTTGACCTGCACATCGGCAATTTCCACCGTTTGGGTTTGGCTGGCAGCGCTAATTTCGTTCAGGCTGAGTTCGCCCAGGGTTATCTCGGCATCGCGCGCGCTGCTTTTACCACTGCGCAGTTTGCTATCGCTCAGGCTGAGTTGCCCCTGTGCCAGCGACCAGCGCAGGTCTTGTTTCCAGTTCACTTCATAGTCGCCATTGAGGCTTAACAATGCATCTTGCACAGTGAAATTCAGCTGGGACTTGAAATACTGCCACACGGGTTTAAGGGGGATTTTGTTGAGCGCCAATTCGCCTTTGCTGAAACCGCCCCGGACGGAAAGGTCTCCCTTCCAGAGCAATTCGCCGCCATCGACTGTAGTTGCCTGCAACTGGTAAGCCTGACCCTCTTCAATCAAGGTCGAGAAGTCATGCAATTCAAACTGGATTTTGTCCAGGCTGGTGTGGAATGGCTCGGCGGTACTGCTATCAGTAAATTGCAACGAGTCTATCGCCAGTCGGGTGTTGTTGATGATAAGTGCGGGGAGCTCGCCATCATCGGGGGCGGGTTCCGGCATTGGCTCAGTGGTTTCCAGCGCAGTGCGATATTGGCGGATATCAGCAAAATTCCACTGGCCATTGGCCAGCTTGTGCGGGTGCATCCAAAAACCGTCTATAGTCAATTCATCAATCGTAGGTGCGAGATGGATGAGGCTTTGCAGCAGCGATAAATTGATATGGACGCGTCGCGCCGACCAAAGTGGACTGCCATCGGGATTATTATCCTTGATGGAGTGCGCGGTGATGGAAAGGTTGAACGGATTGAAATTGATCAGGTTGTAATGCAATACCCGCCCGGTTTGTTGCTGGTACACAGTTCCCGGCGCCCAATTGAGCAATGGCAGCAGGACCAGTATGCAAATTGCCAGGTAAACCAGATAAGCACGCAACAGTAATTTTACTGTGCGCTGCTGCAATAGCTGCGTCAACAATACTCCAGCGGACGCTTTCATTGTGTCTCCTTGTGGTAATGCGGTGCCAGTAAGCTGATGGCACAAACGCGGTGATGATGGTGCGGTAGTCGTAAGCGGCGCGATATAAAACCCAAAGGGCGGTGACTAAAGGTAGCACAAGGCGCCGTGGTTATACCGCCGGTTAGTTAGCGTAATTGGCTGTTCATGCAGGCGATGGGGAGCCGTTAACAATTCTGTCAGGGGAAGATACATGAAGACATTTGCGCGTATGTTGCCAGGGTTGGGTGCGCTCTGGTTGGGTGTCGTGGGATTGGGCTTCCTGGGGTGGTGTGTCGCCGCGCTGGCTGAAACTGAATCGCAGCCTCCCGCAACGCCATCGCTCGCGCATGCTCCCAATATCGAGGTAAAAGTCTGGGGCGTGCCTATCGCCAATGTGCGTATGCAGTACCAAAACCTTACCCCACAGGATCGGGCAGACAGAATCGTCCAGCAAGTTAGCGAAATTCCTGTTGCCCCGGAATACGACATCCAGATAATGCCCGCGCGCGAGGGAAAATATGAAGGTGCCTGGGTAATGGTGAACGCCCACCGGGTGTTTGGTTTGCTGAAAGGCGATGAACCGGACAATGTCTCCTTTGATGAGTATTCTGCGCTGGTCAAGGAGCAATTGATGCTCTGGCTGGAGCGGCGTGCAGCGCAAAAAAATCCGGAACTGGTAGCCCTCGCCGTGTTCTATTCGCTGCTGGCAACCCTGGTATTTATCGCTGCTGCATATCTGGTTGTGATCGGGCGACGTCGTTTATTAATGCTGTTGGAGCGACGCAGCAAGGCGCATCACCTGAATCTGGCGGGTATCCATCTGATGCCCTATGTACAGATGTTGATGGTCGGGCTGGTGCGTTTGCTGATGTTTACCATCATCGCCCTGTTCAGTTATTTCTGGCTGACCTATGTACTCTACCAATTCCCTTACACCATTAATGCCGCACAAAACCTGACCCATTATATTGTCAATCTGCTGGGTAACGTGGGTGGAAGCATGCTGGCCAGCGTGCCTGATTTATTGATGGTGGTAATTATTTTCTGGTTGGCCAGTGTTGTTAGCGGCATTATCAAAAATATCTTCCAGCGTATTGAAAGTGGGCGCCTGCACTCGGATTTTTTTGATCCTGAAACGGCTAAAGCGACGCGCCGTGTATTTGCCGTGCTGGTATGGATTCTCGCATTGGTCATTGCCTACCCCTATATTCCTGGCTCAGATACCGAAGCGTTTAAGGGAGTCAGCGTATTTATTGGTTTGATTGTCTCGCTCGGCTCTGCGGGTGTAGTGAGCCAATTATTGGGCGGTTTGATCGTAGTTTACTCGCGCGCGTTCCAGCCGGGTGAATATGTAAAAATCGACGATTACGAAGGGATAGTTTCAGTGGTGGGGGTGCTCTCTACCAAAATCAAAACCATCCGCAATGAGGAAGTCACCATCCCCAATGCCGTATTGCTCAGCGCCACCAGCACCAATTACAGCCGCTTGAGTAAAGACACCGGCGTATACATATCCACTGCAATCACGATTGGTTACGACACACCCTGGCAACAGGTACATCATCTTTTACTTACAGCCGCGAGTAAAACCGAAGGCCTGCGCAAAACTCCCGCGCCAGAGGTGCGCCAAACTGCGTTAAGTGATTTTTATGTGGAGTACCGGCTGATTATGTTTGTCGATGATCCCATGCAAAAGCTCCCGATTTTATCCACCGTTCACCAACAAATTCAGGATGCATTTGCCGAAGCGCAAGTGCAAATAATGTCGCCCCATTTTGAGCGGCAACCTGAGACCAATGTATTACCGGGGCAGTGGACACCGCCGGGGAAAACGGCAGAATAAATGCTCGGTATCAAAAATAAAAAAGCAGCGAGTTTAATGGCTCGCTGCTTTTTTTATGACGAAATATTTTTGCGCTGAATCGATAAAAACCATCAAGCCTTTTTAACAAATTCCGATTTCAACATCATTGCGCCTATGCCGTCGATTTTGCAGTCGATATCGTGGTCGCCTTCCACCAAACGATTGATTTTTACTTTGGTACCCACTTTTAGGGTCGATGAAGAGCCTTTCACTTTCAGGTCTTTAATCAGCGTAACAAAATCGCCGTCGGCCAATAGATTGCCGTTGGCATCACGCACGACCAGTCCTGCATCGGTCGTTGTTTCTGCCGCGTTTTTTGGCCATTCATGGGCGCACTCGGGGCAAATTAATAACTCGCCGTCTTCGTAAGTGTATTCGGAGTTGCATTTTGGGCAGGCGGGCAGTGTAGTCATGGTATGTCTCTCGCTCCCAAGCTCTGCCTGGGAGTGTGTAGGAAAGGCGTTGCAACTAATTCGATAAGTAATAATTTACTGGACAAAAAAATACTCACCATCTGCATTCCCAGGCAGAGCCTGGGAACGAGGGGGCTGACAGAGGGCTTATTTCTTTTTCAATGCCTGCTGCAACAACGCACCCATACTGCCCATTGCTGCCGGAGCAGGATTGTTTTTCTGCGCCGCGCGTTGTTGGTTTTGTGATTGCGGACGTTCACCGCCCTTTTTGCCTTCTACCTTTTCACCGGGTGTATCATCCAAACGCAATGACAGGGCGATACGCTTGCGTGGTACATCCACCTCCATTACTTTCGCTTTTACTATGTCACCGGCTTTAACCGCTTCGCGCGGATCTTTAATAAAGTTGTGCGAAAGCGCTGAGATATGTACCAAGCCATCCTGATGCACACCTATATCCACAAACGCGCCGAAGTTGGTCACATTGGTGACTGTACCTTCCAGGATCATGCCGGGAACCAGATCGGTAATTTCTTCCACACCTTCCTGGAATTGCGCAGTCTTGAATTCAGGGCGCGGGTCGCGGCCGGGTTTATCCAGTTCTTTGATGATGTCGGTTACCGTGGGAACACCGAATTTTTCATCGGTATAGTCCGCCGCTTTTAATCCGCGCAGGAAGGATGAATCGCCAATCAGGCCTTTAATTTCGCGCGTATTTTTCTGCGCGATTTTTTCTACGATGGAATAGGATTCTGGATGCACTGCTGATGCATCTAGCGGGTTATCGCCACCGGCCACACGCAAAAATCCTGCGGCTTGTTCAAAGGTTTTTTCGCCAAAACGTGGGACTTTTTTCAACGATGCACGCGAATTAAACGCTCCGTTCTGGTTGCGGAATTCTACGATGTTATTCGCCAGTGTAGTGTTCAATCCCGACACCCGCGCAAGCAATGCTGCCGATGCGGTATTCACTTCTACACCCACCGCGTTCACACAGTCCTCAACTACCGCATCGAGTGATCGCGCGAGTTGTGATTGGGAAACGTCGTGCTGATATTGGCCAACGCCGATAGATTTTGGATCGATCTTTACCAATTCGGCGAGCGGATCTTGCAGGCGACGAGCAATTGAAATTGCACCGCGGATGGTTACGTCCAGATCCGGAAATTCTTTCGCTGCAAATTCAGATGCTGAATAAACCGATGCGCCCGCTTCACTTACAATCACGGTGCTGGCTTTAATATCGGTATGTTTTTTTAACACATCTTTGGCAAATTTTTCAGTCTCGCGCGATGCAGTACCGTTGCCAATCGCAATCAAACCGACGTTATGTTTGTTGCACAGGTGAACCAGAATTGCTTCTGATTCCGCGATTTTATTTAGCGGTGGTGTTGGATACATTACGCAGTGGTCGAGCACTTTACCAGTTGCATCTACCACCGCAACTTTTACCCCGGTACGCATGCCCGGGTCGAGGCCGATGGTGGCTTTTTGTCCGGCCGGTGCAGCGAGTAATAAATCTT
>JAJQJO010000152.1 GCA_021323495.1 Cellvibrio sp.
CAAGGAGCGGGCGAATGTACCACCGAAGCGATAAATCAATACGAATATAAAAAAGGTGGCAATCGCGAGCAACACGCCTACAGCTGTAGCCCGAAGCAGGTCGATATTCGCATTGGGGAGCCGTACGTCCAACGCCCATAAAAAAAGGCCACCGGCAGCGACAATGAGTGACTGGCTTAATAAAATAACGCCAAAAGCGGGGGATTGTTGTTTGTTGTCCATTGATTACCTACAGCATAAAAATTCGAAAACTATGCGACAACCATTAATAATGTTAACTAATGTGTAGGTCCACTCTCATCTGCTGATGCAGAATACGCACCACATAGATTCCGTATTCCTGTTCTGAGAAATAAATTGCATGCTGTTGAAATAGATAGCGACGATAACCGGTGCGAATTTCGCTTACCGGTTGTGCCATTCGGGGCTGTGTAGCGAGCTGAAAGATTATTTCTTTCAATGCGGTTAAATAGGCTCGCGCCTGAGCAGGGCCAAATTCAATATTGGTATAGCGGGAAATATTGCGTAAGTCGGCAACAGCTTTATCAGACAGGCGGTAGCTTTTCATTGACCGGAAATTCCATTTCGATAATGTCATCGATATTGAGCGTTGATTCCCCGCTCTGCTCACCCTCTATTAATGCCAAACGTATCGCATCAGTTGCTGATTGATTGGTGCGGATCAGATCGCGCAAATAATCACTGGCATTGGCATAACGGCCGCTGTTGACCTGTTGATCAACCCATTCGCGCATGTCTTCGGTGATAGAGATGTTCAAGGTGGCCATAATTTCTTTCTGTTTGGGTAACGTTTGCAATAATATGGCATAGATTAGCAAAGTTTGCCAAGCTGGTTTTATTACCGCTTCCGCAACCGCAATACCGCTTTATTCTGATCGATTACAAAATCAAAACGGCCAAGAATATCTACGCCTAACAGGCCATCAAACTGATCCCCGTTGTCCATCGGCAGCCGTGCAAGCATATGTTTATTAAAGGTGACATTTTCGATGGTAAAGGTATCCACGACAAATAGATAACTTTCCACTGTGCCGCTTGCCGTGTTGAGCTGGATCGGTTTGGGGGATTTTACAAAGGAATAATGTCGGTTGATAAAACTGGCGGTAAGGCCGCTAAGTGATGCACCGGTATCCAATAATAATTTTACCGGCTCGCCTTCCACTGTTACCGGCACTAAAAATTGGCTGCCGAAACGAATCAACGGTACGGTCATTTCAGGTGGGGTATCGTCTTGCGCGCCTTCATCTAATTTCGCGAGAATGCCCTCGGCACGCGCCTGGGTTTCCGGTTGGTTGGCAGCCATAAGTGCATGGTATTGCGCCTGCTCCCTGTCTTCCTTTTTCAAATGCATTTTGGCCAACTGTAAATGGAGCTCGCCATTATCGGGCGTAAGTTTGATCAGGTCATTTATTTGTGTCATTAACCATTCGTAACTCTCACCAAAGATAGACGGATTTTCAGTGAGGCGAATTAAATATTTCGCAAGATAATCCAATGCGTTTTCAATTTTTTGCGCATCTACTTCGGCATTGATATAGCGAAACCAAATACCAACCGACTCTTTATGCAGCCCCTGTTGCTCATAAACCCGCGCCAGCAACCAAAGCGCTTCCGTATTTTGTGGATTTTGTTCGAGCAATTGGTTCAGCAAGCGCGCGGCTTCCCCATAAGCACCACTGGCAATTAATTGGTTGGCTCGTTCGAGGGGCGATTGTGCTTTGGTGGGTAAAAAACCATTGCTTGCTGAAGTCGGTATTGGGCTAACGTCTTGCGATGGGGCCGGATCTATTACCGGAACGGCTTCAACAGTGTTCGTCTGAGCAACATGCGGTGCATTGCTATCGCGCTTGGCATGGCGATATTCACTCGCGTAAAACCCCAGCGCAAACGCCAGTGCGGCAACAACAATACTATTTCTGTTTTTCATCGTCAGGATTATTGCAATTGTTGGCGAATAATTGTTGGCGAATAAAGGCCGCCATTTTTTCCGGTTTGGTAATAGTGGCAAAACGTTTGATCGGCTTGCCATCGCGGCCAATTAAAAATTTGGTGAAATTCCACCTGATCGACTTACCCAACCAACCGGGTAATTCTGTGGTAAGCCATTGGAACAAGGGATGAGCGTTAGCGCCATTCACTTCTATTTTGGCAAACATGGGGAAACTCACACCGTAATTGATTTGGCAGGTCTGGGCAATTTGCCCGGCATCGCCTGGTTCCTGCCCACCAAACTGGTTGCAAGGAAAGCCAAGGATCACCAACCCCCGATCGCCAAATTCCTGGTACAGCGCTTCCAGTCCCGCATATTGTGGGGTAAACCCGCACTGGCTGGCGGTATTGACGACCAGCACCAGCTTGCCTGCATAGTCAGACAGGGCAACAGGCGTTCCGTTCAGGGATTCGGCAGTAAAAGAAAAGAAAGGGCTCATGGTCGACGGTCACTATGGGTGGCGAAAATTGGCATGAGCCCAGACTGCATGGTGGGCAGGATTAAATCAACCCTCCCACCGGCGTCAATCAACCAATCGGCCAATCAATAGTCAGCAGCAGGTTTGTCGAGGGTTTTGATCTGGATACTGCGGAAAAAGGTCTCTGCCCCTTCTGATTGGATTTGCAATTTGCCGCGCGTGAGCGGGACATATTTGCCATCAACTTTGTGGCGGGAATTAAACCCGCGGAACACTTCATGGCCATTAACTTTGTGGATCAGGGTTTTGCCATCGGCAATCACTTCCATAGTGTCCCACTCACCGCTCGGCTTTTCGTAATTGCCAAGCTTTAACACACGGGCGGCAATATCGGTGCGCAATGGCGCTTTGGGATCATAGCGATAGAACTTCCAATCACCCTGGTTGGCATCCCCGGCATGTACATCAATGATCACCCCGTCGAGGCTGTGGTAATCACCGCTGTCACCTTCCTGCACCTGAAACTCGTGGCTGCGCATCCAGTGTTTGCTTTGTGCGCCCTGGGGGCCAACGGCAAAATAGAGCAGGCCGTTATCGCGCACAACATCCAGGCGCGGATGCCATTTTTGCTTGCCCCACTTCACCTCAAATTTTAAATGGAAATTTTCAAATTCTTCCAGGCTGGTTAAACCGCCCCACTCCTCTCCGGAAACCCGCAGCAAACCATCCACTACGGAAAATACTTTTTTCGGATCGTTATTCACACCGCGCGGTTGGTGTTTGGAGACCAGGTTGTGTTCGTTGGTTTCCGGCTGGTAGCTAACATAGGATTCCCAACCGCTGAGATCCTTGCCGTTAAACAGGGATTTCCATTCGCCTGTTTCTGCACCTGACCCGGAACCCGCCGCAAAAACCCGGGCGCTGGCGATAAGGCCAAACAAACATAATCCGATAAATTTCATTGCCGTTCCTCGTTGTTGTTCTCTGGTAGTTGTTCTCTGGTAGTTGTTCTCTGGTAGTTGTTCTCTGGTAGTTGTCGATATTTAGAGGTTTTCAGTTACCGCAAACGGCGCAGCCTAGAGCCTGACACGCAGCCAGTCCATATTTCCACATTAATAATTACAGTCCTTTACGTTAATTTTTCCTGATGAGTTCGGCATTTGGCAGAAAATCAACCGAACCAGGCATTTGGACCCATCTTTGTGCAACCGGTCGCGACATAGCTGGTAATAGCGCAAAAACGGCGCATACATAAAATGTACCGCTTTGGCGACATTATAAATCCACCTCCAAAAACCATAAAAATGCCCAAATAAAGTGAAATAAAAATAATAAAAATGACCCCAAAAAAGTCATCGACGGACAACACGATTTATTTATGCACCAGCAAAAAACAAACGGGTAAAAAAAGGCGTTTTATTCACACCGGGCAGGGACTTGGCATTGTTTATGCGTCAGCCAGTTTGAGTTTATTAATAACAATTGATAACACAACCTTACTGACCACTTAATCTACGCGAGGTTATTTCATGGACAATAAAAATACCCCAGATTCAATCGAACAATCGCTGCAATTAAATCGCCGTCGCTTACTTAAAACCGGTTTGGGGGCGGCAGGTGCTGCCGCTGCCATGGGTTTATTGCCGGGCTTGGGTAGCATTGCCTACGCTGCGCCCGCTACATTGGAAACAACCAAAGCAAAGCTGGGTTTTATTGCATTAACCGATGCGGCTCCATTGTTTGTTGCAGTGGAAAAAGGCTTCTTTGCCAAATACGGCATGACTGGCGTAGAAGTTTTAAAACAATCTTCATGGGGAACCACGCGCGACAATCTGGTGTTGGGTTCAGCCAATAATGGTATCGACGGCGCACATATTTTGTCGCCCATGCCATATTTGATTGCGACCGGTGCCATGACTGCAAATAATCAACCGGTACCTATGTCTATACTCGCCCGTTTGAATTTAAGTGGCCAGTGTATTTCGGTGGGTAAAGAATATGCCGGTTTGAAATTGGACGTTACTGCCAAAGGCTTTAAAGAAGCATTGGCAGCAAAAAAAGCGGCAGGGAAGACCGTCAATGCAGCGGTGACTTTCCCTGGCGGCACCCATGATTTATGGATGCGCTATTGGCTCTCCGCCGCAGGCATTGACCCTAACAAAGATATCTCCACTATCGTAGTACCGCCAGCACAAATGGTAGCCAATATGAAGGTGGGCAACATGGATACTTTCTGTGTATGCGAGCCCTGGAATGAGCAATTAATAAACCAGAAAATTGGTTATACCGCACTGACGACCGGAGAGTTATGGCACAACCATCCGGAAAAAGCCTTTGCGATGCGCAGTGACTGGATTGAAAAAAATCCGAATGCTACCCAAGCGTTATTGATGGCCATAATGGAAGCGCAAATGTTTTGTGAGAAACCGGAGAACCGCGAAGAAGTGGCAAAAATTTGCGCTGACCGTAAGTGGATAGGAGCACCATTCAATGATGTTATCGAACGCATGAAAGGTAACTTCGATTACGGCACCGGCCGCGTGGTAGAAAATAGCCCGGAACAGATGCGCTATTGGAAAGATTTCGCGTCTTATCCATTCAAGAGCCACGACGCATGGTTTATCACTGAAGATATTCGCTGGGGCTATTTGCCGGCAAGCACCGATATCAAGGCGCTGGTTGACAAGGTAAACCGTGAAGATTTATGGCGTGCTGCAGCGGCTGCGATCAAAGTGCCTGCGGCAGAAATTCCTACCAGCACTTCGCGTGGGATAGAAAAATTCTTTGATGGCAAAGTGTTTGATCCCGCCAATCCAAAAGCCTATCTAGATAGCCTTGCGATTAAAAACATGGCGTAACCCGGAGTAAGTACCATGGCCGAATCCAGTATCACCAATAGCGGATTACCCGAGGGCGCGCGCAGCATTACCCAATGTATGAAGGATGTTGGGCACTATTTGATGGTGCGGGTTGTTCCCGCTGTGGTCGTCATCAGTGTCCTGGTAGCTGTATGGCAATATACCTGCTCGCGCCCCGACTCCAATCTCCCCTCCGCCACTACTGTGTTTGAAGAGACGCGTTATTTAATTGAAAACCCGTTTTATGATAACGGTGGAACCGATGTCGGTATGGGCTGGCAATTATTGGCAAGCCTCAAGCGTGTGGCGATTGGTTATACGCTGGCGGTGATAGCAGGCGTAGCGCTCGGCATTTTAGTCGGTCAATCGGTGTGGGCGATGCGTGGGCTTGATCCGTTGTTCCAGGTGCTGAGGACAGTGCCACCACTTGCGTGGCTGCCTTTATCGCTCGCCGGATTTCAGGACAGCCAGCCCTCAGCATTATTCGTCATTTTTATCACGTCCATTTGGCCCATTATCATTAATACTTCGGTCGGTGTGCGCAATATTCCGCTGGACTATCGCAATGTCGCGCGCGTGGTACGGTTAAATGGTTGGCAATATTTTTACAAAATTATGTTGCCGGCAGCTGCGCCCTATATTTTTTCCGGCTTGCGCATTGGCATAGGATTATCCTGGTTAGCGATTATCGCCGCTGAAATGTTAGTGGGTGGTGTGGGTATCGGATTCTTCATTTGGGACGCGTGGAATTCATCGCGCATTAGCGACATTATTCTCGCGCTGATCTATGTTGGCCTGATCGGTTACGCGCTGGATCGACTGGTTGGATTGGCAGGGTATTTTGTCACTCGAGGTACATCACAATAACGCCCTGACCCTGTCCCTCTGGGGTAAATAACCAAAGACGCCGACCTGGTTGCATGTCGGCGTTTTTTATTGGGCGGTACTTTTGCAACAAAGAATCCAGGCAAAGGCTTTAAACAAATGATCGCAACAAATGATCCTCCTGTCCGGAGCAAGCGTATTACCCGGCATGTTTAGCCAATCCAACCTCATGCAAGCGATGAGGACCTCTTTTCTCAAGGCGCCTATCCATGTCAGTTCACTGGAAAATGCTGTTTGTATCAGGTCTGATGCTTATGCTCATCTCCTGCTCCACCACATCGATTGATGATTACGCCAGCAACCAACCGGCGCTCACTCTGCACGCATTTTTTAACGGGCCGCTAACAGCACACGGCGTGCTTAAAGATCGCAGCGGCAAAGTCACGCGCTACTTTAACGCGAGCATCAACGCCAATTGGAAAGACGGCGTAGGAACCCTGGAAGAAACATTCATTTTCGATGACGGCGAAATCCAATACCGCAATTGGACACTCACCCCCACTGCAGATGGTTACGCGGCAACCGCAGGCGATGTGATTGGCCCCGGCAAAGCGCGGGTGAAAGGCAATGCTATGCACTTGAGTTATGTACTGGAGATCAATTACAAGGGCTCAGCGCTGCAATTGCAGGTAGACGATTGGATGTGGCAGGTGGATAGCAAAACACTGCTAAATGAATCCACGTTGCGCAAATGGGGGTTTAAAGTGGGCAGCATTCAATTGGTGATTGTTAAGCCATAGCAAGTCGCGAATCACCCTCTTTTAATACGCACGACTTTCATAACTTCAAATGTGACGCCCGCAACAACTACAATTCGGAACGATGGAGGCTGCTGTTTTTCTCTACCAGTTTTTTAGGGTCTAATTGCATAGTTAATTTTTTTGCGAGTTTACGTGGGACGAATATTATCTCGCTCGATTTACTGGTATCGTTAAAATTTCAAGGATGACGACGGTGCGATCCATCACCTCACAACCCACTTCATTTTCAAGATTAAGCGCTTGCGACGGCGAGATTTCATGATCTGGAAGAATGTAATCCACCGTATAACTCACCGCGTGCGAATCGACTTGCGCCACTCCATTCGAGGCGTCTTGCTGCGCTTGAACGAATTGCCGTATCTCGTCGCGCTTACCAACACCCGGATACGTCGTCGAGTCGAACGCCGCACGCTTTTGCGTAAATTGCCCAACAACCCCTAAACCCAGGATTTTTGCTAGCTCGCCCAATTCAGCCAACGACGAGTTAAATTCAGTATCACTAACACCGTCTAATTGCACAGCGACGACAAGCGCACGCAGAGGGCGTGATCGTTCGGGGGTTTAACATGATTGTCATGGTAAGACTTGAGACACCAGGTCCCGTTCAACTAGAAATCGCGCGCCAATATTTTGCACAGCATCTCGATAATGGCGCCAGCCTCATCGTTTGCGGGGGAGAACGATTTACTAAGCATATGGTCACATATACAATAAGCCACCCTTCCGGATGCGACGCCACTTGGATCGGCCCGAGGGTCAGCTTGCGGTTGTAAAGCTAGATTTCCATAAAAACCATAAGAGTACTATCACCATGAATATAAATCGGTTCAGCCTATTAGCCGTTGTACTGACCCTGACCGCCTGCGGTGGTGGGTCTGGTTCCGGCTCCAAATCTTCAAGTTCGTCGGTCGCCAGTTCGATGTTGTCGAGTTCGGCGGCTTCCATGGCTTCTCTATCATCGGCCGTGAGTTCAGTACCTTCATCAGCGGCCTTGAGCTCAGAATCGTCATCATTGGCCATGAGTTCAGTATCTTCCTCCGCGATTAGCGCCAGCATGTCTAGCGCCAGCTCAAGTTCGGCACCGATTATTGTTGAGTTGGCGGAAAACGGCGGATTCGAAGAGTCAGAAGCGGGCAGCACCGCGCCCGCCAACTGGTTTTTGGCAACCAATGAAGGTGGCGCAGTTATTCAGGTGATTAACGCCACTGATCAGCCTGCTAATGTTCACACCGGCGATCGAGCCCTGGAGCTCGCCATCAACACGATCGGCGCTAACCCCTGGTCGATAGAAGCCACTCATACCGGCCTCGATAACAACGGTATTCCGGTAGTTGGTGGCAGCATTTACGCCTACAGCGCTTGGGTAAAAGGCCCTGCCGGCGCGCAAGCCAATTTCACCGTCGGCACTCCCGCGCCAGCTTACGCTGAGCGTGCACGCCGCACTGTCACTCTGAGCGGTGACTGGCAAGAGGTCGCTATCGAAGTCACCACCAGTCCGGACGATACGCTATTGCGATTGCCGGTTCACTTTTCGCTCGCTGCAAACGCAGGCGCGACTATTTACGTCGATGATTTCTCTTTCACTAAACTGGAATCCATCACTTACGAATACTCA
>JAJQJO010000153.1 GCA_021323495.1 Cellvibrio sp.
TTGTCGCCCGTCATCACCTAAAAACCTAAAACCTTTACAGATTTTTTATAAACGAATATTAACTTTCACCAGATTATTGATAATGAACGCAAGCACCGGAAAACAAACAATAACGGTTCAAAAAGACGATTAAAAAAAAGCGCGCCATGATTTAATCCCGGCGCGCTTTTTTGATGTAAATATTTCTTATTTTTTAGCCGCCAGCTCAAAATGATCAATCAACTCCATTGCCGCCACGATCAAATGGTAGAGCGTAGATGCCGGAGCCACATCCACCACCACTTCATCATTGGCGCCGCGTTGATCAACATAAGAACCAGGGGTTGATGCGCAGAGATAATATTGAAATAGATCATCCACACCTTTGATGGCAATCGCTTCTGCGTCCGAGTTGCCTTCACGGATTTGCACCAGGCTTGCTTTAATTAATTCCGTGATACCCCAGCAGCGTTTATTTGGATCAATTACTGCGCCGGTATAGCTCACCGCATCAAATAACAAACCGGATTTATCCATACCGATTGCCAAACCGCGCGCATAAAGTGCTTTGGTGTATTGAGCAACGGGGCGGCCAGTACGACGGTGATACCAATCGAGCAGCCAAACCCATTCCATCATATGGCCGGGCTCAACGGTATCGCCTTTGGCGTTGGGTAGACGCACCCAATTGTCATCAAAAAATTCAAACAACACACCCTGTTTTTCATCGAAAAAATGCGCCTGAAAAAGTGCAAATAATTCACCCACACGTGCCAGGTATTTCGCATCGTTGGTCGCATCATAAAGCGCGAGAAACGCTTCAAATAAATGCATGTGCGGATTTTGACGGCGACAGGCATATTCGTAATCGCCTTCAATCCACCCACCTACTACTGAGCCAAAACGCGCATCCAGATGCGCAATTAATTTATCGGCTTCATGTAAATAAGATTGCTCACCAAATGCGCGATAACACCAGGCATTGGCGAGCAGGAAAAAGGCGTGGTCGTAAAGATCCTGTTTGGTATCCACCACCACAAAATCTTTGTTAAGCAGATGGGTATAACCGCCGCCTGCTGTTGGATGGGAGGCAGTCTTATGGACAAATGCCAGCAAATTTTTTGCAACAGCTTTGCCCTCGGGACACCAGCCGCGGTGATAGGCAGCGGCGAAGAAAAATGCCTGGCGCGCCTGCACCCGTACACGCGTGCTGGACTCAAGATCCGGCACACCCGCCGGTGTTAAACGCTCGTAATTGGCTTTGGTTTCCGGTTCAATGCCGCGCGCCAGCCAGAGTGGCAGGGCATCGTTTTTAATCCAGTGTTCAAGGCGACTGGCCGCCGCACGCAATGCTTGTGTCATAGAGAATTCCCAATTCGCAGCGCCGCCCCTGGCGAGAAAGTAATGATCGGATCGTTTGCGGCTGTTGTAACACGGGCATTTTGCGGGAGGATTACACGGGGCGCAAATAAAAAACCCCGGCAAGCCGGGGGAGAAAAAAACACAACAGCGGGCTATGGCTTGGCAATTCATCACTAACAAGCGCAGGTAAAACTCCGGCAAAACAATCACTTAAAAGCAAGAAACTGTAACCGATTACCAACAATGTACCATGAACTGAAAGGCCTTAGCGGAGATCATTATCCACAAATATGTAACCGGTTTCAAGTATTTATATGTCGCTCCTCCAAAATGATTGATGATCGTAAATCGATTATGGAGGATAGACAAAACCCCCGATCAATCGGGGGTTTTGTGCGGCAGGTATCACTGCGGCAGGAAGTCGAACGTCTGATTGAGCGTTGTGCGTGCGACATTAGATGCGGGAAACGAGATCAACTTGATGCGCTGGAGTATCTTCGCTTCCAGATCTTTGTCTCCCAATTCGCTCGATACCAAACTGGCTTCTACTACTTTCCCGTTCGGATCAATCACCATCTTCACTACCATCTTGCCTTCAAGCGCGGCGTTTTGACGCAAGGCGCGATTGTAGATCGAATAGATTGCCCCCTTATGCTGCTCCATGATCTTACGGATTTCTTCCTCGCTACGCGCGACTCCGCCAGTGCCATTGCTATTACCTGCCGTTGCCTGGCCGGATTTTTTTGTGCCCTCGGCCAAACCACTTTTCACCTTGGTAGTTTCGCGGCCCGATAAAGCAACACCACCGGTATCGCGGCTGAGTGCAGCGGTATTGATCCCACCACTTGCCACCTTGGCACCGCTGGTAATCATTGCCCTGTCAATTTGTGCTGCTTCACCGGTGCTATTAGTCACTGTGGTCGCCGCCGTTTCTACAGCCGAGGTTTGCATCATCTCGCGCATTTCGGCGAGGTCATCTTTAAACTGCATAACGCCGCTGTTCTCGGCTTGCTCGCGCGCCTTTTCCAACGTTGCTTTGGGTGGAGCTTTAATTGGTTCTTTCGGTTTTTCAACCGGCTTTACCTCAGGCAGCTTCTCTACCGGTTTTTCTTCCGGTATTGGTTCAGGTTTTTTCTCTTCCGGCTTGGGCGGCTCCACCGGTTTGGGTGGTGGAAGCGCTTGCTTTTCCAGGACGACGCGCGCCAATTGCGGTGGTAATTTTTCTTTTTCATTGCGCGCCATTTCCGGCACATTGACGATTGTCACCACCAGGCTGGCGAGCAATAACACCACAAAACTGATCGATAAAATTTTATTGAAGCGCTTGTCATCACCAATTGATGAACTCCAGGGCAACTCCAGATTCATGGCAAGGCTAGCCATATATCAACCTCCACCGGTGTTCGCAGGCAATTCTTTCTTGGTTACTGCCAGGGAAATATTGCGATACTCAGCTGCGGCACAAGTAGCCATGACTTTTTTCAAAATTTGATAAGGAACTTTTTGATCCGCCATTATCGTAACGGGACGGCCAGTTAATTGATCTTCCTCTTTGAGTGGACCGGCTTTTTGTGCAACATATTTTAATTCCTGCTCCAGCGGCGCAAAATTGCTTCCAGCCGATGCAACAAGTTCAGCAACACTGCCCACCGATCGCCCGCCGACTATTACATCGGTCGCACTCACCAACACCACCAGATTATTCTCCGGCACTTGCTCTGAGAAAGACGCCGGTAATTTGATACTTTTGTCCGTCTGCAACACTTCCACATCACCGGAATTTACCAGCAGGAAAAATACCAAAATAGTAAAGATATCCATCAGCGATACCAGATTAAGACTGGGCAACTGATTCAAACGGCGATGGTGTTTGGCCATACGTTTAGCACGCAAGGATTGCTTCATTGCGCACCTCCGGCAGGGTTTGCTACCGCACCAGTAGATTCACCGGGAGGCGGTGCGTCGCCTAATGAAATTTCCGGAAACAATTCAGCATCTACCAAATTAGCGGCCACGACTGCTTTAAATGAGCGCACCGTGTCCATAGTAGTGACCAGTGTTTGATAGTCAGTATCTTTCTCCGAAAGGATATAGATATCTTTTTTCTGGATACCCTTATCTTCCAACAAGCGCTTGGTCTCTTGTAATACACCCGCCAACAATTTGAAATCGTACTCACCAGTGGGGGTTTTCTCGACCCACTTTAGTTTAATGCCCGCTGGATAATTCACTTCAAATTTATCGGCGCGAATAATTAATTCCAATTGCTGCGGAGGTTCTTCGGTTTGCGGAATACTGGAGTCGGCCATGTCGGGCAACTTCAGATCAAGCACCGTTGTGCGCGCCAGCACCATGCCCATCAACAATACTGGTACCAGGATGATCATCAGATTCATAAAGGAAGTAATGTCGAGTTCCGCGTCCGCTTTAAATCGCCGTTTAATGCGCATAGATTAAATCCACTCTGTGCAACTAAAAGATTTTATAAATAATCTTACAGCTGATTAAATTATTGCGCCGTTTGCGGTTTGGTCGCGCTGGCATCTTGCGTTCGACTACGCGGCACATCTTGCACATGGGTAATCATGTTCAAACATTTCACACCCGCCATTTCCAGACTGTCGATAATCTCGGTAGTTTTACTTTGTAACATGGAATGGATCAACAACAGTGGAATAGCGGCAATCAAACCAAATGCCGTGGTATTCATCGCCACCGCAATTGATGATGAAAGTAGCGCAGCTTTTTCGGCCGGGTCAGCACTGGCCACCGCAGTAAACGCCTGGATAAGACCAATAATCGTGCCCAACAAACCGAGTAGCGTAGCAATGTTGGCGAGGGTGGCTAAATATGGAGTGCGTTTTTCCAAACGCGGCATTGCTTCCATCACCCCTTCTTCCATCGCCAATTCGATATCATCGCGACGCGGGGACTGGCTCATACGCGCAATGCCTGCCGCAATAATCCGCGCAATCGGGGCAGTGTCGTTTTTGCCTAAATTCACAATGCCCGCATAATCTTTTTTCTGCAGCATGGGCAGGATGCGGTTAAACGCCTGGCGATTGGCACCTTTAGCCGAGTTCAATACCAACCAGCGCTCTATCGCTATTGCAATCCCGACCACCAATACCAGCGCGATGGGATACATAAAGGCGCCACCTTCTTGGAAAAAACGAATCAGAGTATCCATAACTTTTATTAACCTCAAAAAAAGAAAACCATAAATGAATTTATAAAAAGATTGTGCAAAAACTATTCTGCGGCCGTATCAAGCTCACCGGCCGCTTCCAGGCTGCGCTGCATTTCATCGCGCTCGACATGTCCGAACACGGCCTCCTCCTGGCTGCTTAACATTTCCATTTCCAGGTCCGGGCTCAGCGGTGACTGCCAAGGCAGAATATACATTACCCGTGGCTGTTCCTGATTGCCTGTAACGGTAGTTTGCAAATTAATATTGGCTTCGCGAACCATTTTTTTATCCGCTGCGGCCTGCGGCTTTTTTTCTTCCGCGGGTGGTGCGCTAACTTCAGCTGCAGCCGATGGTTCAGGCTCCTGCGCACTTACACTTAATGTAGCGACGGACAAACCTATCAACAACAATAATTTATTCATCACTCACGTCCTCTAGCGGTGCGGCTTCTTGCGCCGCTTCAGTTGAAGCAGGAGATTCAGCCGGTGCAACAGAAGACGCTTCAGCAGGAGCGGCCGCCTTGGGTTTGGGTGCTATACCCAAACGCCGTTGCAAGTCAGCAATCCAACTGGTGGCTTGTTTATCTTCACCTCCAAGCAATTGCAAATAAGCTTCGTAGTGCGGCAACGCCTCGGCACTTTTGCCCATATACATATCGTAAAGTATGGCAATATTTTTATGGCTTTCGGGATGGAATGGCCACAGGCTCAATGCCTTTTTGTAATTTTCTTCGGCACCGGAAAAATTACCGGACTCACGCTGCAATATCGCCAATTGGTTATAGGCATCAAGGTTAGTGTGATTCGCCGCGATTGCATCGTTAAATGCTTGCTCTGCACGTTTGTCCTCTTTTTGTGCGTGATATACCAACCCCAAATTGAGATACGCGCCCGATAGCTTGTTATTTTCGGCAATCACTTTTTGCAATAGGGATTCAGCCTGCGCCCATTGTTTATTGCGCATGGCACGCGTGGCGTCGGTAAAATTTTGTTGCACCTGGCGACTTACCGATGGTTTGTTTTGCAAATAAGGATTGGGCGTTACCGGTCCGGCGGGCAATATCGATGCACCTGCTGCGGCAATGTTTGGCGTGGCATCGTCACCGGCGGTGTTGGCTTTTTTACCTGGTCCAGCTGAACAGCCAACCAATACCAGCACTGAAACCAGCACGGGCAAAAGCGTGGTGAGCTTAGTGAATTTCATTGCTCACCTCCAATCGCGTTTCGGTTTTATTGTAGCGCGCGGGCAGTAGTTTGGCGAGCGCATCAAAGCTGCGTTTCACACCGGCATCGTAGGTGCCTTTCCAACTGCGCTGGGCATTCGCTTGATGGATTTCAATCGCTTTTTCTTCGAAAGGATAGGCCTGCTCCTCCAATAAAATTTCATATTGCTCGAGCGCCAGTTCATCAAGGTCTTTTGGCCGCTGGGAATTCATTAAATCGCGGCTGAGTTGCGCGTAAATTTCACCGATTTTAAAACTCGCCTGGGTAGTAAATTCACTGACCCCATACGCCAATACCTGCTCCTGTGCCTTAAGTGCTTTTTCCAATGCGGCGCGTTTGCGCTGCAAGCTATTTTTAAGCGGCAGGGTTAACTGGATGCGGGTAAATTCATCATACGCTGGTTGCGATAATTCGCTTTGGGCACTCGCTGCAAGATAGGTTGAACGATCTGTTTTTGCATTGCCGGCGCGGTTGTGGGTATTGATAATATTTTGCAACCAGAACAAACGTTTTTCTTTGTCGCCCGCCGCAGCGTACAGCTCGGTTAATTTAAATTGCGCTTCAAGATTGTTGGCCAGCGGACGTGGATGTTCGGTCGCGTAGCGGCGATATTGTTCAATCGCCTGGGCACGCTTGCCGGATTTTTCATACAATTCCGCGCCCATATACAGTGACTGGCGTTTTACATCGGGATCAGTGCTGGTGCGTTCCATCACTACCAATTCATCGGCCGCTTGTTGCCATTTATTTTGGTTCTGGTAAATCAATACCATCTTGGCAGGCAAGGTAGAAGCTAATGCATGATTGGGATATTTTTTGCGGAACCCCAAATAAACATTTTCAGCTTGCGCCCATTTTTCCTGCTCGATTAAATAAACACCGGCATCATATTGTGCCTTGGCTGCAATTTCAGTATCGGGTGTCACCTCGGTAATACGCAGCAATTGCGCGATAGCGGCGTCCTTATCGCCAAATACCAGGCTCGCTTCCGCCTGTTGGTAAATACTCGCCGCTATACGCTCGCGCACTTGTTGCGCACTGGGTGCACCGGGACTTTTACCGTATGCCGGCAATAAATTTAAGACCTGCACGTAAGCCTGTTCGGCAGCGGCATATTCTTTGGTTTCAAAACGACTGTGGCCGAGGATCAACCAGCTGGAAAATAATAATTTTCCTTCCGCCGGTGGTTGCCATGCGATAACACGTTCGGCCACCATTTTTGCATCCACGTAGCGATTTTGTTGCAGTAAATCATTTGCGGCTTCAGCCAACACAATCACCGCCCGCGGGTCAGATTTATAAATATCTGCAAAATTAAGGGCATTCTGGATTTTACGGTTTTGCCATTCCTGCAAGCGATTATCAGGCAGGCTGCGCGCCGATTGGATCAATTGTTGCGGCAATAAAATCGCCGCATATCCCGCATCGGCACCGCGCAATTTATCCATGTAACCATAGGCCACTTGCTCATAGGCACTCATGGCCGCAGGTAGGTCGCCAGCTTCATTGAGCGATTCCGCCAGCAGGAAAGTCATCTCGGCAACCTGGGCATCTTTTTCAAAGGTATGCACAAATTCGCGATACCATTTTGCGGCGCGTGCAAATGCAGCAGTGGACTCTGCTTTGTTTGCCGCTTTTAGCTGTTGTGCTTGCGCGTGTTCAAACTGCGCCAATTCTTGCAATGATTGATGCAAATAGGCGAGTGCACTATCGCCAATTGCGCCTTTGCGCTGGGTCCAATAATTGCTGCTGATGCCATAGCGTTCAACAAAATCCTGTTTGGCAGGCAAGATCAAACTGGGGAAATCGCCCTGTTGGTATACATCGATCACTTTGATACTAAAGCTGGGCGCAAAATCTGAATCAGCATTGTGTTGCACAAAATGCTGATAAGTTTCTGCACTGTCAGTGAAACGCTTCTGATCGAGATACAACTGCCCCAATTGTTGATAGAGCATGTATTCGTAGGCGCGCCCACCGCCTAATTGGACTTGCAAATCGCTAATTGATTTTGCACCGTCGAGATAAGAAAGCGAGAGCGCCATTACGCGCAAGGTATCCTTTACCAGATTGGCTTTGGAGGCACCTATATCAGTCAGGGCTGCATCTACGTCTTTCGCATCAGTAGCGTGGCCGATCAATTGATCCAGTACGCCGGCAAATGATTTGAGCGCGAGATCGTAATCGCCGCGTTTAAATTGCGCCCAGCCTTTCATGTAGAGCGCATTTTGTTGCAGTTCGGGATTGTTGCCTTTTACCACTGCATCGTAATTGCGCTCTGCGGCGGCGTAATCCCCGTCAGCAAATGATTTTTCGGCGCGCCGGAATTGTGTCTCCGCCATATAGGGCGAATCGGGATTGGAGCCGGCAAGCTGGTCAAGCACTATCGCCGCTTCAGCCGTACGGCCATCAAGTGACATGGCCTTGGCGAGTTTATAACGCAACTGGTCAGCCTCTATGCCTTTCACCGGTGCGGCTCCGCTTGCCTGCACTTTCAACAATTCACTGTACATAGCAATCGGCTTGTCATAAACGCGGCGGATGTCCGTTGCATTCAGTTGGGCTTTTTCACTGCGCGCCATTTCCAGATCGGCAAGGCGCACCATAATTTGTTGGCGCAACGCAGGGTCTTCAGCAACCGACAATGCGCGTTGGTAACTCTGTTCTATACGCGCCATATCGAGTACAGCCACTTTCGCTTTGGCATCGGGTAATTTTGCTGCGGGCAAATCAGCGAGGGTTTTGCCGCGGCCGTCATCACCTAACCCCACCATACTGCAACCCTGCAA
>JAJQJO010000154.1 GCA_021323495.1 Cellvibrio sp.
GATCTACACAGACTGCTTGCAGTGCGTTACCCAATACAGTTTCGAGTGCTTTGTCCCAACCATCAGCAACACTAATGGAATCTGCCAAACGTGCGTTATCGGTTAAATTATTTTGCGCCAACCATTGGGTGACGGCTTTATTTTTTTCGCCCATTGCGGCTTGTTGCAATGCCTCAAGCGAGGCGTGGCGGCCGCGCATTTTTTGCAATTGGCTGCGCGCCTGGTCCAATTCATTTACAAAACGATTGTTGTCGTTGCGGGTGTTATCCAGCTGCTCAACAAAAGCGTCCAACTGCATGCGCTTTTCGTCCGCAACCAGATCCAATTCGGCCAACTGTTCGGTTAATTCATTGATCGATTCATCTTCTGAACTATCTTGCAAATTGGTTTTTTCTTCACGCAATTTTTCAATGCGCTGCAGCAACCGTTGTTGTACCTGTTCGAGATGCTGGATGCGCGATTGCTGCACTTCGGCACGCTGGCGCGGCTCTGCGGCGCGCTGGTTAAAACTGTCCCAATCATTTTGCCAGCGCTGCATAGCCTCTTCAGCATCGATCAGCGATTCACCGGAGGTTTCTTCAGCGGCTTTGACCATTTCCAATTCGGGTTCAAGCTCTAATAACTCTTCTTCCCAGGCTTCGGTTTTTTGCGTATCGATTAATAAATTTTCTTCAGCTTCTTTGCTGTCGCGGCTGGTCTGATCCAGGTCTGCCTGCAACTGGCGCGCGCGCTCGCTGGCATGCTGGATGCTTTGTTCAAGGCGGGCGATCTCTGCACCTATCGCATAATAACGGCCCTGGACTTCGTTAAATTTATCGCCCAGCTCGGTATATTGGCTGCGGTATTTTTCGATTTGGGTGTCTTTGTTTACCTGGTCGGTAACAAAGGATTCCATGCGCAATTCAAGATCGCGAATACCGGCCTGCTTGGCTTTGGCTTGCAGATCCAGCTGCTGGAATTTAAGCGCTTGCAATTGTGCTTTTAGTAGACGTTCTTCTTTTTTGTATTCCGCATATTTTTCGGCGGCCTGCGCCTGGCGTTGCAAGCGCGATAACTGGCGCTCCAGCTCATCGCGGATATCAGTCAAGCGCTCCAGGTTTTCCTGGGTGCGGCGCATACGGCTCTCGGTATCGCGGCGGCGCTCTTTATATTTGGATATGCCCGCAGCCTCTTCGATATAAACACGGAGATCCTCCGGTTTTGCCTCGATGAGCTTGGAGATCATGCCCTGTTCGATAATGGCGTAACTGCGCGGGCCGAGACCGGTACCAAGGAAGATATCGGTGATATCGCGACGACGACATTTGGTGCCATTGAGGTAATAGCTATTGTCACCATCGCGGGAAACTTTGCGTTTGATACTGATTTCGGTGAAGGCGGCATACTCCCCCAGGAGCGTGCCATCGGAGTTATCGAACACCAGCTCGATAGAGGCCTGGCCGACGGGTTTACGACCGCTGGAACCGTTAAAGATAACGTCGGTCATATTTTCGCCGCGCAGGTTCTTGGCGGAAGATTCGCCCATCACCCAGCGCACTGCATCGATAATATTGGATTTGCCGCAGCCATTCGGACCAACAACAGCGCACAGGTTGCTGGGGAAGTTGACCGTAGTTGGATCAACAAACGATTTAAAGCCAGCCAGCTTGATGCACTTTAGCCGCATAGGTCCATACACTCATGTTTCATCAGGCTTATATGGTTTGGGCGCCCTACCCAACCCACCTGTTCAATAAATAATCGCCAGCAACCACACATTGCCTAGCTGTTTGATTTTGTTAATTTTTTTGACTGTTATTAAAAATCAGAAAGATGCCAAAAAAACCTGTAAGGGCGGGATTCTACACATTTGTGCGCTGCATTACACCCGCCGCTACCTGCAAAAACAACAATGCCGGATCACCTGTTTAATTTTCAGCCAGAAACACGGGGATTTATCCCATCTCTGCGGTTATTGCGCGATTTTTTGATCGATCCTGACGCTTACCTCGCCGGGCGCTGACTTCATATCCAACGGGCCAAAACTCCCCTGCCAGTCACCCGGCTGGGCGGTCGCGGTGCCATTTTGTGAGATACGGGCAATCACCTCGACATTGTCTACCGAGCCCAAACTCATCGCCGGTGTCATTGCCATCGCCTCGGTCAGCACCACTCGCCTGGGCAATTCGGAAACAGGTACCCGGGCGATCGCCAGCGGCATTTTCGCTCCCTGCCAGGCACGTGCATATACAAACACGATCTGGTCCGGGCGCGCCTCCACGCCTTCAGCCAGACTGACATTGATACTTAACTGGCGACCAGAGCGGGCAGCAGCGAGTGATGCCTCGGTACCACCCTCGGCAAAATACAATGTAGCCGCGCGCTCGATTCCTGCAACCAGCGCCTGGCTACCGGGCGAATCCTGCCCGGTTAATTTGACCGTGTGCTCCCAGTACTTGATGGCACTGACGTAATCTTTCTTGCCGAACGCATCTATGCCCGCCAACCCCAATGCCATGGTGTTATCCGGTTCCGCTTTGAGTACCTTTTCAACCAGTTCGGTGATCGGCGGGCTCATTTTGTTGCCATCGCGCAAAAACATGGCCTGCGCCAACTCCGCCATCACCATCGGTGAGCTGGTATCCCGCTGTAACACCTGTTGATAGGCATTGACTGCCTGATTGAAATCATTCAAATCCATTTGCGTACGCGCAAGGAAGAACCAGTATTGCAACTGCTCCGGGTCATCAGCCAGGCGGGCTTCGATCAAGCGCACCATTTCGCGCGCGCGCACCGGGTCAGGGTTGCGCCCGGCCCTGTAATCAGCATTGTCCAACTCTTGCTTGAGTTCCTGCGCCAGGCGGATTTCAACATCATCGCTACTGCCAAGCTGTTGGTAGAGTCCCCAGCTAATCGCCACCACTATGACGGCAATCGCCCCCAGGGTTTTGACACCTGCGCCCAAAACACGGTTTTGCTGCGCAGCGCGGATATCAGCTTCATCGGCCAGGAGCGCACGCTCCTGCTCTAACTTTAATTGGTCAAATTGGGCCTGCTCGATACGACCCGAAGCCAGGTGCCCCTCCAATTCGGCAATATGCTCGCGAAACAGGCGCACATTTTCAGCAAGACGATCAGCGACCACTTCGCTCGACTGACCATTCTTTTGATTGCCATAACGCACCAGCGGCCAAAAGATAAACACCAGGGCCAACCCACTCAGGAGCGCTGCCCCTACCCACAAGGACATCATTATTTTTTCTCCTGATTGGATTTTTTATCAGACTTCGGCGTTATTTCTTTATCGGCAGGGTTAAGCAGATTTGCCAGACGCTCCTGCTCGACAGACGATAGCCCGGTATTTTCTTCCACATCAATACGGCGGCGCTTGCGCACAATAAGTAGAAGCATGACCACACCAAAAACCAGCAACAACACTGGTGCACTCCAGAGCAACACCGTGGCAGGCGATAGACGTGGACGATACAAAATAAATTCGCCATAGCGCTCCACCATAAAGTCGACAATTTCTTTATCCGATTTGCCATCTTTTATCATCAATTCAAGTTCGCGACGAAGATCCATTGCGATAGGCGAATTAGTGCCGGCAAGGTTCTGGTTTTGACATTTGGGACAACGCATTTCATCAATAAAAGTTTGATATCGTTGGCGATCAACATCGTTATCAAACTCATGGACTTCAATGGCAGCAAAGCTGGAGAAGGAAATAAGCAACAACCCGATACAGGTGCAGAGTCTTATTAGAATTGCGCACATAACATATTTCCGCGGCGTGAATGGAATTTTTGCGCGAGTATAACAACTCGTAAGCAGGAGTGGGGAACTTTGCCTTTAAGACCAAAAACTGATCACAAGTGTTTGTTTTGCAATCGCTTTTTAATTTTTCCATAAAAAATCAAACAATCTGTAAAAAAAAGGTTGACCCAAAGTTTTACATGATTAGAATACGCGCCACCAACAAGGTGAGCGCTGAAAAGCGTGTAATCTTGGGCGGTTAGCTCAGTTGGTAGAGCAATGCCCTTACAAGGCATGGGTCACAAGTTCGAGTCTTGTACCGCCCACCACGTTTACTCAAAAGGTAGCTGTGGTTTTTTGTGACGCTGCGGACCGGTAGTTCAGTCGGTTAGAATGCCGGCCTGTCACGCCGGAGGTCGCGGGTTCGAGTCCCGTCCGGTCCGCCACTATTTAGAAATGAAAAAAGCCCCACATCAGGGGCTTTTTTTATGCCTGTCAAAAAAATATTTCCGCATTTCCAACTGGTGTATCCAGTTTACGCAGAAGCAGGAAACCAGACTTGATCTCGATCAAATCCGGTTACTATGAAGATCCCTAAAGGTCGGGTTAATTAAGGCTATCAACAATTGGCTTGATGGTTTTTTCCCACACTTGCGCGTTCACGTCACCGATATGCTTGTAACGAATCACTCCCTGTTTATCGATCACATAGGTTTCAGGTGCACCGAATACACCAAGGTTTAAACCCAAACGGCCATCTTCATCAATAACACTGTATACGTAAGGGTTATGCAATTCCGCCAACCATTGCTGCGCATCTTCAGTATTATCTTTGTAATTAATACCGTAAATTGGAACTCCCTGGGCTTTGAGGGTATTGAGAAATTCATGCTCCTGCCGGCAGGTAACGCACCAGGTCGCCCAGACATTTAATAAACTGACTTTCCCTTTAAGCATTTCCTGATTTGCATTCACCAGACCTTGCGGATTTTCCGGTGCGGGCAACACCGGCAATTCAAAGACAGGAACAGGTTTGTTCAACAATGCAGATGGCATCTCGCTGGGATTTAACGAAAGCCCACGCCAAAACAATACCGCCAAGACTGCAAAAATAACCAGGGGCACAAATAAAAAAAGACGCTGTTTATTCACGTATCAATTTCCCTGCTGGAATATCTGTCGCGGGCACGTCCTGTTTAACTGTTTTGCGATAGCGCTTGTCAGCCACCGCCAACACCGCCCCCAAAGCCATCATTAACGCACCCAACCAGATCCAGCGCACAAAAGGTTTAAGATGCACGCGCATCGCCCAGGCTGTTTCAGTTAAAGGCTCACCCATGGCGACATAGAGATCGCGAAGCAAGCTAACGTCCAGAGCGACTTCAGTCATAGTGCTGCCGCTGGCAAGATAACGGCGCTTTTGCGGGGTCATTTCACGCAAAAATTTGCCGTCTTTCATGACGGTTATCAGTGCTTCTTCGGCAGTGTAATTGGGCCCATCAATATGGGTAAGTTTGTTGAGGATAAAATCGTATTCAACAACCGTGACCTTCTGCCCTACTTCCATCCGGATATCACGTTGTTCGGTATAAATACTTGTTAACCCAACCCCTACAGTGGTCACCGCTATGCCGGCGTGTGCAACAACCATAGCGAAATAACTTAAACTGAGTTTTTTCAGGCCTGCAAAAAAAGAATCGCTGTTGCGCAAACGATAAAACAAATCAGCAAGCAATGCGGTGGCAACCCAGCTTGCGATAAACACCGTCAGCGCTGCGAGGATTTCATATTTATCGCGATAGACCAGCGGGAACACCAAACCAATTACCAAACTGATTGCCCAGGGTTTCCACAAGAGTTTTAACAGTTGTGCACCCGAAGTGCGCTTCCAGTTGGATAGCGGACCGAATGCCATAAGCAAACACAACAATCCCATCAGTGGCAAAAAAAACAAATTAAAATACGGTGGACCCACGGAAATTTTTCCGAGACTAAGCGCGTCAGCAACCAGTGGATAGAGCGTGCCGAGCAATACCATAATCATAATAATGGTGAGTAAAATATTGTTGCCTAGCAACAACGTCTCGCGCGATAACAAATTAAATCCGGCTGAGCCTTTTACAACCGGAGCGCGCAACGCAAAGAGAGTTAGCGAGCCGCCGACTACGACCAGAAAGAAACCAAGAATAAATACGCCGCGCTCGGGATCATTGGCAAAGGCATGGACCGATGTAAGCACACCGGAGCGAACCAAAAACGTGCCCAATAAACTAAGCGAAAAAGTAAAAATAGCGAGCAGGATCGTCCAGCTTTTAAATAAGCTGCGCTTTTCAGTTACAGCCAGCGAATGAATTAATGCTGTGCCAATTAACCATGGCAGGAACGATGCGTTTTCTACCGGGTCCCAAAACCACCAGCCGCCCCAACCCAATTCGTAATATGCCCACCAACTGCCGAGCGCAATACCGACTGATAAAAAGCCCCAGGCCATAATCGCCCAAGGGCGCGACCAGCGCGCCCAGGCACTGTCCAGACGGCCGGTCAGAAGCGCTGCAATTGCGAACGCAAATACCACACTGAAACCAACATAGCCCATGTAGAGCACAGGGGGGTGGATGATCAGGCCTATATCCTGTAAAAGTGGATTCAAATCGCCACCATCTTGCGGCGGAACAGGCAGGATCCGGTCAAATGGATTCGAGGTAAATAGAATAAAGGACAGGAACCCAACGGCAACAAATCCCATTATCGATAACACCCGCGCTTGCATATCCAGCGGTAGCGAACGGCTAAATATAGCAACGGCAAAAGTCCAGCCAGCGAGCATTAAAATCCAGAGTAATAACGACCCCTCATGTCCGCCCCAGACTGCACTGATTTTGTAATACACCGGTAAAAGTGAGTTGGAGTTGGAGGCAACATATTTAACCGAGAAGTCGTCATGTATGAACGAATAAACAAGGCAACAAAATGCAAAGGCGACAAAGATAAAAAAACCGGTCGCGAGTGAGCGACTGGACTGCATCAACACATTGCTACCGTAATGAGCACCTACCAGCGGCAATACAAACAACGCCGCGCTCAAACATAAAGACAAGATCAGTGAAAACTGACCTAGCTCCGGTGCGAGATGAACCAAATCAAGCGCCATACTTCAAGCCCTCACAGGTTTTTTGATGTTCACCCTTATCTTTCATCGTCTCGGCAACTTCAGGGGGCACGTAATTTTCATCGTGTTTGGCAAGTACTTCGCTGGCGTTTATCTCGCCTGACTCGGTGACTATGCCATTGATAACTGCCGCTTCACCTTCGGCAAACAAGTCGGGCAAGATGCCATTGAAGTTGACTTTGACATCGGCCGTACCATCGGTAATTAAAAACCGGATTTCCAGTGAATCGCTGGCACGCTGTACGCTGCCCGGTTTCACACAGCCGCCCGCACGGATGCGGGTATTGTGGGGTACATCGCCCGCAGCAATTTTACTGGGCGGGTAAAACAAATTGATATTTTCACGTAATGCATAGGCCATCAAGCCCACCGCAACACTGGAGAAAACCACAATAAAAATAACAATCATCAAACGTTGTTTGCGAAGCGGGTGCATAGTTGTCGCGCTCTGTTCAGCTAATACGGAAAATCATTTATTCAATGGATCCACTGGCAATATCACTCGCCTGTGCCAATTTTTGTTGTTTTTGTTGCTGTTTAACAAATGCCTTTTTTTGCAATAACGGGCTGACCAATAAAAAAACCAGCACCGCAAAGGTAATCGCATAAGAAGCCCACACGTAAGGGCCGTGACCATTCATAGCAATAAAATCGGCAATCGATTCAAATTGGAATTTCATTTTCAGGCCCTCTTGTTTATTGCGCTAACCAAATCATTAACCCACTGGGTGCGGTTTTCTCGCCGCAGTATTTCAACACGGGTATTCAGCAATAGCACCAAGGCATAGAAACAATAAAAACCTATCACCATCATCAATAAGGGATACAACATAGAAGGATCGATACTGGATTTACTGGTGAATTTGATTGTTGCAGGTTGATGCAAAGTGTTCCACCAATCGACTGACTTATAAATAATCGGGATGTTTACCATGCCGACCAAGGCTAATACGGCGCTCGCTTTGTCGGCCGTATCGCGGTGTTGAAATGCTTGTTGCAACGCAATCATACCGAGATAGAGGAAAAACAGGATCAACATGGAGGTAATGCGTGCATCCCATTCCCACCAGGTCCCCCAGGTAGGCTTACCCCAAATGGAGCCAGTCACCAGCGATACAAAAGTCAGCAAGGCACCAATCGGTGCAGCCGATTTCATCACCATAAACGGCAATTTCATTTTCCAGATCAGGCCAACCGCCCCTGAAATCGCCATGATGTAATAACCCGCCAAAGCTAAAAAAGCAGCGGGAACGTGAATGTAAATAATGCGGTAACTATTGCCCTGCTTGAAATCTGCCGGTGCAAATGCCAGGCCCCAAACTGCCGCTGTCACAATAAGCGCGATGCTGAGCGTGGCCAACCATGGCAACCAGGGAGTTGTTTTTTCATAAAACCAACGGGGAGAACCCAACCGATGAAACCATTGCCATGCCATAGTTGTGAGACCTTTTCGCTGTCGCTGTTAGCTGATCATTATTATTAATTAACCATTGGTGCTGATACGCAAGGCGCCGAGTGCTGCAATTGGAGCAAGCACTATCGCCAATGCGAGGAATGCCCCCA
>JAJQJO010000459.1 GCA_021323495.1 Cellvibrio sp.
CTACAAACCACCCGCCTATTGGAATTACATTGCTGATATTCGCGCAGAATTAAAAATTCCAGTCATCGCTAACGGCGAAATCTGGTCGGTAGCGGATTACCTGCGCTGCTGCGAACAATCCAACGGAGCCGATGTAATGCTCGGCCGGGGCCTACTCGCCTGCCCGGATCTCGCCCGCCAAATCAAAGCTCATATAAAAGGTGAGGATTACACTCCCCTTAGTTGGAGCCATGTCTGCAACATGCTTTATGGCTACTACAAAATGACCACACCACTTTACTGCGAACGCAACTGCGGCAACCGGGTAAAGCAGTGGCTGATGTATTTAAGCCGTGAGTACCGACAGGCAACGATTTTTTTTGAAGCAATAAAACGCAAAACCACACCGATAGAGATTGAGGCATGTTTTGGCGAGGCACTGCGAGCTTGCTCATAATCCATCACTCATAAAAAAGCCCGCAATCATCACGGGCTTTTTACTCTTCAATGTTTATCACTCTGACCTAATGCAACAAATCATCAAAGCTGCCAATCAAATCTTTGGTTTCATCAATACGCTCCATCAATTTCACCAGGTTGATACCCAATTTTGTCGCCAGATCATTGGGAAAATACTCCACAATAGTCACACCATCGTTTTTCTCATTTTCATAGACTATGTAAGCCGCGATATTAATTAATGCTGCAAAGCGTGAGAGTTCCGGCGCAGCCAATGGGTCAAGCTGGTACCGGATACCGGCAACGATGGCATCGGGGAACTTCCAGCGATTAGCTAATTCAGCGCCAGCTTCGGGGAAATTAAAACCAAGCACATTTTTTCGGATGCAAGTATGACGGCATCCAGAATATGTTTGTCGAGCTGTCGGGTAGTCAAATCGTAGGTTAAACAATTAATTACCATTAATAGCCCGGCGACGGTAAAGCTTTATAAAAACCGGTCGATAAACTGATACAGATTTTCGTATCCCATATCTTTAACGCCCGTCAGCCCCCCAGCCTGACACGCCTGCCAAACACAGGAGTGAGAAAAATGTTAACACCCTATTCCGGTATTAAACCTGGCCGTCCTTCAAACAATCCGGGACGGATATTTCTTTTGGTCTGCGTGACGCTTTTTGGTGTAGCAGGCTGTAGTTACTTGTGCGAGCCAGCACAAGAATCCGGACAGAACACAGTCGTCAATGGTGGGGAAACCCAGTATTTGGATCCGCAGCCTGCGCCAGCAAAGGTCGCAGCAGTCGCACCAGTCGCCATACCCACCACTGGTTCATATCCGCTTGATACTAACGGTGAACAACCAAGTTATACGATTGTAGCGTCCAATAGCCAGAAACAGGTTGCCTGTCCAGATCCTGTAAATAATCATTATAAAAAATCGGTCGCCTTTGTAAGCTTCCCCAGGACAGTACCGGTAACCAGTAGCCTCGGCGCATTGCACCAGGTTGAGCAACAATTGCCCCTACTGATTGGAACCAACTTGACGAGTCGCCATGCTGTACTCGCCCCTATTTATTTACGCGGGGGGTTTATCAGTACCAATATTCGCGGCGAGGCTGACTCTGCGGTCCAGGTGCAAATTTTATCGCACCAGCACCGGGTACAATTCTTTGTCAGTGGTGAAGTGGACGATATGACCCTGACCTTTCCCGATAGCGTCGAAAATCCAAGCTATTACACTCGCTTTGTTAACGGCACACATAACCTGCTCCACATCAATACTCCACTGGATAAACGCAGCCGCGCATTTGGTTTTAAAGTTGAGGTGCGCGATGGTTTTACCGGGCAGATTGTTTTCACCAACCACTACCGAACGGTAGGAAAATGGAAACCAGCACCGGAGGCGAATGTGGGCTTTGGTTCATCCCGGTTCTGGGAGACCGACTACGGTGAACAAATACAACATCTGGTCGCCAAAGCGAGTGATGATCTGGCGAATGCCATTAACTGCCAACCCTATGTGGCAAGGATTGAATCATCCCCAGGCCAGCGGCAGGTAGTTATCCAGAGCGGATCCAATAGCGGAATGCATCGCGGTGATACATTGGACCTCTACCAACTGATACATCAACCGATTAGTGGAGAATACCAGCGCTTCGATACCCGTTTGGTCAAGCGCAATGGGTATATTCATCTGACCGAAACTTACCCGTCCCACAGCGTCGGTAACGTCGTTGATGAAACGCTGTTGGGTGGCCAATATTTGATAAAGGTGCGTTGAATAAATAGTCGAAAATAAAATACCCTTATTTCTTCACAAAACTATCCTGCGTGGGCGCGTAGCTAATCCTATGCATGGTAATACGCTTGTCATCAGTCCATACTGACCAGCTCAAATGTGATGGTAAAAAACCATCGCGCTTGTACCCATGGGCAATGAACCACCGAACAAAACAATTATTCCCCTATGCGAAATACAAGCATCAAGGGTCACATCAATTATTCCCGACCAATCGAACACGATCTGCTGCATCGCACTGTCCATATCCTGGAAGCATCAGTTAGTAATTTAACACCGCTTAATAATGCGAAGCGTCCTTTTTGGAGAAGGCCAATGCAAAAAATTCCAGCCATCGGCCATTCCTGGAAAAACCAAAGCGGTGTAAACGCAGGCTTAATGCGCGGCGCGCATGGCAAACCAGATTATTTTTTAATTATTGCGATGGATGACGCAGGCAAAAACTCCAGCGTTGAATGGGGCGGATATAAAACAGAAACCGCAGGTGCCAATTGCGAATTCGACGGCCTTGAAAACACCATCGCCTTGCTGCAATCCGGCATCATCCATCCCGCCGCCAAATGGGCTGCAGGGGTCATTATCGAAGATCATAAGGATTTTTATTTGCCAAGCCGTCGCGAGCAATCACTTATGTACGCAAATTGCCCGGAATTGTTTGAAGAAGCCTGGTATTGGAGTAGCACCCAAGGCTCAGCGCGTTGCGCGTGGCTTCAGTTCTTTGAAGATGGCCACCAGGGCCTTGGCAACAAGGATTACAACGATGCAGCTCGAGCAGTCCGTAGATATTATCCCTGACACAAGCTAACAATTTCATTGCGAGGGATTCCATTCTTTACCGACATACCAAGAGCCCGGAAAACAAAAACCCCTGAAAATCACCGGGATAATCAGGGGTTTTGGTACTGCTATATGGTGCACTCAGGAGGATTCGAACCTCCGACCGCTCGGTTCGTAGCCGAGTACTCTATCCAGCTGAGCTACGAGTGCATTTGTTGCCGCGCATTATAGGTCGCCGAATCTTTTTGTAAAGCGCTTTTTTCAGTAATTTCAAACACTTACCGATCAAGCCAGAGACAGCGCACTAAACGAATAATGGCGGAGAACGGGGGATTCGAACCCCCGACACCCTTTTGAGGTGTACTCCCTTAGCAGGGGAGCGCCTTCGGCCACTCGGCCAGCTCTCCGCAACACGGGGCGTATATTAACCACCTTCATCCCCGTTTGCAAACATAAAAATCGATAAAAATTAATGGCTTGGTTCGTCGTCCTTCTCTTTCTTGATACGCAGGTAAATTTCCTCCCGGTGCACAGCGACCTCTTTCGGCGCG
>JAJQJO010000155.1 GCA_021323495.1 Cellvibrio sp.
TCGCCTGCATCGCCTGCATCGCCTGCATCGCCTGCATCGCCTGCATCGCCTGCATCGCCTGCATCGCCTGCATCGCCTGCATCGCCTGCATCGCCTGCAGCAGTATCAGCGCCAGCTACGGATTGGGCTAGCACCCATGCAGCAAAAATCCTTAAACGTGCTGCGAACAGGCCGGTAAATAGCAGCTCTGTTGCCAAATTCCGGCAAAAAGCTGTTTTGTATTGGCGCCTGACACGCATGGATCGCCCGATAGGCACGCTGCTGCTGCTCTGGCCCACACTCTGGAGTTTGTGGATTGCCGCCAAAGGCGTGCCCACCATACAAAACCTGATAATTTTTGTGCTGGGGGTGATTGTGATGCGCGCAGCGGGTTGCGTGATCAATGACTTCGCCGACCGCAAGATCGACGGCAAGGTAATGCGCACCAAGGATCGACCGCTCGCCACTGGTGCCGTCTCCAGCCGTGAGGCCATTAGCTTGTTTATCGCTCTAAGCCTGATTGCATTTGCATTGGTGCTATTTACCGATCCGCTCACAATCAAGCTCTCGGTCGGGGGGTTGATCCTGGCTTTTTGCTATCCCTTTATGAAACGCCATACTCATTTACCACAGGTAGTGTTGGGGGCGGCTTTTGCCTGGGGTATTCCGATGGCCTATGCTGCCGAAGCGGGCGAATTACATCAGGGAATGTGGCTGATCTATCTCGCCGTGGTGCTCTGGACGGTCGCTTACGATACTTTTTACGCCATGGTGGACCGCGATGACGACCTGAAAATCGGGGTCAAATCCACCGCAATCCTATTCGGCGAGCAGGACCGTTTATTGACTGGCATATTGCAAGGGATGGCGCTTTACTCACTTTTGCTGGTGGGCAATCGCTTTGAATTGGGCAATTTCTATTACCTGGGTCTCGCTGTGGCAGGCGGTTTATTCATCTATCAACAGTGGCTGATCCGGTTCCGCGCCCGCGATGCTTGTTTTAAGGCATTCCTCAATAACAACTGGGTAGGAATGGCAATTTTTGCAGGGATCGTTATGGACTATAGTTTTCGTTAAACGCTAAATTTTTGATCTGTCATAAATGTGTAACACTGAACTTATTTAATAAGCTGCAACAATAGCTTCACAAACCTGTGGGGCGCCCCGTAGTTTTTTCAGGCAGAACACTTTATGACTGGTCGCAAAATCCTTATCGTTGACGATGAATCTGCAATCCGCGATATGCTGCGGGTAGCGCTGGAAATGGCTGAGTATCAAGTGATGGAGGCGAGCAATGCACAGGATGCGCACGGCCTGATCATCGATGAAAAGCCCGACCTGATATTGCTTGATTGGATGATGCCCGGTACCAGTGGCATTGAACTGGCGCGCCGCTTGAAGCGCGATGAAGTTACCGCCAATACCCCTATTATCATGCTTACTGCCAAGGGTGAGGAAGACAACAAGATCCAGGGCCTGGAAGTCGGTGCCGACGACTACATCACCAAACCTTTTTCCCCCCGTGAACTGGTAGCACGCTTGAAAGCGGTATTGCGCCGCGCTGATCCGCAAGTCAATTCTGCACCGATTACCGTGCAGGGCTTGTGCCTTGACCCCGCTAGCCATCGTGTCACCATTAATGACCAATCCGTGGATATGGGGCCGACCGAATACCGCCTGCTGGAGTTTTTCCTCACCCATCAGGAAAGGGCTTATACTCGCAGCCAATTGCTGGATCATGTCTGGGGCGGCAATGTGTACGTGGAGGAGCGCACCGTGGATGTCCATATCCGCCGCTTGCGCAAAGCACTTACTATTGATGGCCATGAAGACCTGGTTCAAACCGTGCGCGGTACGGGCTACCGTTTCTCTACCCGCATTGAAGCCTGATCACACGATTTAGTGAGTCGCCGCACCCGTTTGGCGGCGGATTCAGAACCGAGAGGCTCGCCCGTTGTTAAAAGGTTTTAGCGCTGAACTCCAGCGCATTCTTATTATCCTTGCCATCTGCAGCCTGATTGGCTTCATCAGCGATAACTACGCGCTTTGGATGCTGATTGGCTGCGCCATTTATATCCTGATGATGCTCTGGCAGATGCGCCGCCTCAACCAATGGCTGCTGCGTCAGGAATCCGAGCACCCACCGGAGGCAAGCGGTATCTGGGGGCAAATTTTTGACAATATCTACCAACTGCAACGCAACCAGCGCAGCGAGCGGGAAAACCTGCAAGCGGTGATCAACCGTATCCAGGAAATCAGCTCTGCGCTCAAGGATGGCTTGGTCATTCTCGATGCACGCGGTCATCTGGACTTCTGGAACCCTGCCGCGCACCGCATGCTCGCACTTCATACCAAAGACCAGGGGCAATCGGTGATTAACTTTATCCGCCACCCCCGGTTCGTCAGTTATTTTGAAGAGGGTAATTTCGAGGAGCCATTGGAGCTACCCTCGCCACGCTTCCCATCCAAATACCTGCAATTCCAGATCACCCCGTTTGGTAAACAGGAACGGTTGATAGTAGTGCGCGACGTGACCCAACTCCATAACCTGGAAAAAATGCGGCAGGACTTTATTGCCAACGTATCCCATGAATTGCGCACTCCGCTGACTGTTATCAACGGATACGTGGAGACCCTGGCGGATAACAATCAGACCCCCAGCTGGGATAAACCCCTGCAACAGATGCAGCAGCAGGCCAAACGCATGTCACTGCTGATCAATGATTTGCTGGTACTGTCCAAGCTGGAGACAACGGAAGCAGGGCACAACCACAAACCGCTCAATATTGAGCAACTGCTCACTATCGTTAAAAGTGAAGCGGAAGTATTGAGCAAAGAGAAAGAGCAACAGCTGACGCTGATTTGCAATAACACCACCAAACCCCTGTTGTTACCGGGCAATGAAAAAGAATTGCACAGCGCCTTTTCCAATCTGGTCACCAATGCCATTAAATACACACCCAAAGAGGGCAAGGTGACCGTGTTGCTGTGGCAAGACCAGAAACATTTTTATGTATCCGTGAGCGACAACGGCCCAGGCATTGAGGCCCAACATATCCCGCGGTTAACCGAGCGTTTCTACCGCGTCGATGCCAGCCGCAACAGCGGTACCGGGGGTACTGGCTTGGGTCTGGCGATTGTCAAACATGTGTTGATGCGCCATGAGGCGGAGCTGAAAATCACCAGTGAGGTAGGCAAGGGCAGCATGTTTATCTGTGTCTTTCCGTTGTCCCATTAAATCGAGCCATACATTCGTATTCGCGATAAACATTACGTTTATTTGGCGCCAAAATAACAATCGAACTTTTTATTTCATTCCAGCCCGGAAAATTTCCGAAAATCAAACCTGCATCGCAAAATAATACCTCCCAAACCAAAAGTCGGACTCGCAAATACAACGTTGTCATTTTAGACTCGGTCTCATGCAATGATCCTGGCGCCAAGCCAAATCACCTTGCATTACCAAGCCTCCCTTCAAGATGCCGCCTTGGCATCTAATTTCAACAATAAGCTTTTCGGAGATTGAAAGTGAAAAAAACATTAAAAGCCTGCGGTATTTCCGCTGTTGTACTGGGTTCACTGCTGGTTGCCAGCCAAGCCTTTGCGCACGGCTATATATCCTCACCAAAAAGCCGTGTGATCCAATGTAAAGAAAATGGTATCGAAAGCCCGACTCATCCAGCCTGTATCGCTGCTAAAGCTGCAGGTAATGGCGGTCTCTACACTCCGCAAGAAGTTGCTGTAGGCGGTGTGCGCGATAACCACGAGTACTATATTCCCGATGGTCGCCTCTGCTCCGCCAACCGCTCGAATCTGTTTGGTATGGATCTGGCGCGCACCGATTGGCCAGCCACCAACGTGACTGCAGGCCCATTGCAATTCGTATGGACTAACACTGCCGCGCACAAAACCATGTATTTCCGTTACTACATTACCAAAGAAGGGTACAACCACGCGCAACCACTGCGTTGGTCTGACCTGGAATTAATCCACGATTCAGGAAAAGCAGATCAGGAACAATTCTCTTACCACACCGTACAATTGCCACCACGTACCGGCCGTCACATTGTGTACAGCATTTGGCAACGCGATTGGGAAAGAGATTCGGCTGAAGGTTTCTACCAATGTGTTGATATTAACTACACTGGTGGCACGACTTCATCTGTACCGTCCTCTTCCAAATCAAGTTCTTCTGTAGGTTCAGTAGCTAGCTCCTCTGTTGGTTCAAGCATTTCTTCCAACACCTGTGCTGGCCTTGGAATCTGGAACGCAACTATCGCTTACCAAAACCCGACTCAAGTTCAACACAATGGCAAGCGTTACCAAGCTAACTACTGGACTCAAGGCAACGATCCAGCAACCAACAGCGGTCAATACAGCTACTGGCTTGACCTGGGTGCCTGTACTTCCGGCGGCACTTCTTCAACGCCATCAAGCGTAGCACCTGGCTCATCCAGCAAATCGAGTGCTGCCAAGAGTTCAAGCGCTCCATCTTCTGTTTCAGGTAGCAACTGCAGCTCACCGGCTTACGTAAATGGTTCCAGCTACGCGGCTGGCGCTTTGGTACAAAACGGCGGTAGCGAATATAGCTGTACCGTGGCTGGTTGGTGCAGTGTTGGCGGGCCATACGCGCCAGGTACTGGTTGGGCCTGGACCAACGCCTGGTCTCTGGTTCGCGCTTGTAATTAATACTGACCTTTTAACCGGCTTCTCCTGCAAGTTAGTCCGGTGTAAAAGCCAGTAGCAATAAAAAAAGGCAATCCCGGGATTGCCTTTTTTATTTAACGTAATTGGATTTCTATTTGGATAGCCTTATCCACAACGACTTTTGCCTCGTCAAACGAAGGTGGTCCATAGCTGCCGCCGTTGTTGGAAAAACCATAGGGCTCAGTGGGAATACCCATTGAATTTTTATCGATCTGGCCATTGCTATTTTCATCCTGAAACAGTTTTATGGCGTAGCTGCCTGCGGGTAAGCCGGCAAAATCCAACGACATTGTTGTCTCCTCCATCTTTACCTTTTTGACCGCCACCCAATTGGTATTGGCATTGTAGTGCTCCGCCTTGTCATAGACCGCGACCAATAAATCCCCTTGGCTGGATTTGATGTTCTCCACCTTTAACGTCAAGTCATGGGCAAAGCTTGGCAGCGCCAGAAATGCCGCAGTGATACCGAATACTTTTGTGCTAACACGCATACTAATCTCCTTACCAGATGGGTCGGGGAAATTCCCGAAAGAAGCTCCAGCATAAACACAATCCAAGCGGAACTCAGGTGTCATTCCTCACCATTAAGCACTGACAAAGCTCATCATTTGGCGATGACAAATGTCTCGCGCACGACCCGAGTGTGAATTGCATGACGTATGTCCTATTTAGCCTGCATCCATTACCGCTTAAGATGGCAACTCCGGAGCAAGCGTGCAGATCCACACATTTGGGCGTAAACACAACGATGAACAAAGACAAATACCTGCTCACCCTCGCCGGATTTATCACTTGGGGCGCGGTGGCCTATGTCGAGTTTGGACGGCTTGTCGACTCACCCTTTTTGGGGTTAAGCGCCCTTGGTTACAGTATTTTCCTGCTACTGTTTTTAATCGTCAGTAGCGGTTATGCCGACAAAATTCCCCGTTACAAAACGCAAGTTATATTGTGTACACAACTCGCTATCGCACTCTTGCTAATGCTGGTTCACGCAGGGCAGATATCACCCGTATTGTTGGTAGTCTGGGCCGCGCAATTGCCGGATTATTTCTCGCGCCGCAACGCGGTAATGCAAGTTATTTTCAGTAATCTGGTTTTCTATTGCATTCAGGTTACCCTGTGGCATTTTAGTAACGCGGTGATAAACTCGCTTATCTATCTTGGCTTCCAACTGTTTGCCCTATCGACTGCATTTGCGCGTGTAAACGAAAGACGTGCGCGCGAACAGCTCGAGCAAGTGAACCAACAATTGCTCACAACACGTATTATTCTTGCGCAATCGAGTAAACAGGATGAGCGTTTGCGCATTGCCCGTGATCTGCACGATATTCTCGGACACCAGCTTACTGCACTCAATTTACAGCTGGAGATTTTGCAACACAAAGTTGCCGCTGATTTGCAAACTTCCGTCTCGGACACTAAAAATCTCGCTAAACAATTGCTTGATAATATTCGCGCCGTAGTACGCAACCAACGCACGCCGTTAACCGTGGATATTCGCCAGGCAGTACAAGCTCTGGCGCTGCGTTTGCCGCAACTGCAATTAACTATTGAGGGTGAATTGCAACTGGAATCAGCAGAACTTGCCGAACAATTATTGCTGTGCATTCAGGAGGGAATCAGCAACGCCCTGCGCCACGGCCGCGCCACCCAAATCAATCTCGCACTGCAACAGCAAGATAAACACATTACTATTTTACTCGACGATAACGGGCGCGGTTGTACCAACACTATAAATCCAGGCAGCGGTTTACTCGGTATCAACGAGCGGCTAGAGGCATTCAACGGTGCACTCAGCTTGACGCCGCTGACACAGGGTGCACGCTTACGTATTTCACTGGAGCAGCAGCATGCTTAATATTGGATTGGTGGATGACCAGGAGTTGGTGCGTAAGGGCATTGCCGGCTTGCTTGCACTGTCAGGCAAAACGACGGTTGCCTGGGAAGCAAACAACGGCACAACAGCACTGGCTGCACTTGCCAATAATCCCGTCGATATCATTCTCGCCGATATTCGTATGCCGGTAATGGATGGCATTACTCTGGTAAAAACTCTGCGCGCGCAACAGAACCTCACACCGGTATTAATGTTGACTACCTTTGATGACAGTGAATTATTTGTGCAGAGTTTGAGAGCGGGCGCCAATGGTTTTTTATTAAAAGATGTATCCCTGGAAAAATTGGTAAGCAGCCTGGAAGCCTTGGCGCAGGGTGCGGGCTTTCTGGCCGAAGGTAATATGTTGCATGAGCTACAGCAACTGAAAAAAACCGGGCAGAAAATTGATTTATCGGAGCGCGAGTTACAAATCCTGCGTTTATGGGCAGGTGGATTTTCCAATAAAGAAATTGCCCGCGCTATTTTTCTCGCCGAGGGCACTGTACGCAATCACGTCTCCAACCTGCTCGCCAAACTGGACTGCCGCGACCGCACGCAAGCCGTACTAAAAGCGATTAGTCTGGGAATAGTTTGAGAACCAAGGTTGAGGAACTATCATGAGCGGAATCGTCACTAATTGGTTGATGGCATTTTTACATCATCTTGCTGCGTTTGCATTATTTTCCACAGTCGTCTATGAGTTGATTCTGCTACGTAAACCTTTTGACGTACCGACCGCGCAATCACTGCTGAAAACTGATCAGGTTTACGGTATTTCGGCAGTAGCCATCCTGATTATCGGGTTCGGACGGGCAATGCATTTTGAAAAGGGTGAAGCCTATTATTTTCACAGCTTGCCGTTTATCGTAAAAATATCGCTATTTGCACTAGTGGGTATTTTATCAATCTACCCAACAATAAAATTTTTATCCTGGCGCAGCGTTTTGAAACAACAGCGGCTACCGCAGGTGAGCGAAACAACGCTCAATACTATTCGCTGCTTAATCCATATTGAACTGGCCGCCATTATCGGGATCATGCTCTGTGCCGCCATGATGGCGAAAGGAATTGGATATTTTGGTTAAATATCTTTTTTAAAATATGCATTTTCGCAGTTAAGCATCCAATTGGAATTGCAAACGCGCGAGCTGTTGATACAGGTCGCTGTTCGCCAATAATTCTGTGTGGGTGCCGCTGGCGACAATTTTCCCCTGCTGCAATACCAAAATGCGGTCGGCATTAACAACCGTCGATAAACGATGCGCGATCATAATGGTGGTGCGATTCTTCATCAGCACTTCCAATGCCTGCTGCACCGCTTGTTCACTATTGGAGTCGAGCGCACTGGTGGCTTCATCCAATAATAAAATCGGGCGATCGGCAAGAATCGCACGCGCAATTGCAATACGCTGCTTTTGCCCGCCGGATAAGCGCACACCGCGTTCACCGAGATATGCATTCAACCCTTCGGGCAATTGCTCGATAAATTCCAGCGCAAACGCGGCTTTACACGCGGCGAGGACATCCGCGTCACTGGCCTCGGGGCGTGCGTAACGGACGTTGTCGCGCACGCTCGCTGCAAAAATCACCGGATCTTGAGGCACCAGGGCAATACGCGCGCGTACCTGCTGGATGTCGGCATTTTTTAAATCGACACCGTCCAGATAAACCGTTCCGGCCAGCGGATCGTAAAAACGCTGCAACAATTGGAATACTGTGGTTTTGCCCGCGCCTGATGGCCCAACCAGGGCAATTTTTTCACCCGGATTCACA
>JAJQJO010000156.1 GCA_021323495.1 Cellvibrio sp.
AATCAGGAAGCGGCAAAGGCTTTCCGCTGCGGCAAGAGCTGGATTCCCCTTCGCCAGGCTACGCGCCCCGCTTCAAAGGGTGCGTAGCCAAGGGGGGGTTGGGAAGGATTCACGTTTAAAAGGAGGAAATGAAGAAAACAAGTAGACACAACAGTAGCACCGGGTTTCGGCGTTTAAAGAATTTAAATCGCCTTATAAAGAATCCCCGGCTCGCAGCGCACCATCTCAAACAAGTCAGCGGCACCCGCCAGCCCTTCGGATGAGCCGAGAAAGAGAATGCCTTGCGGTCTTAAGGTGGCGTGGATTTTTTGCAGGATCTGCCGCTTTAGATCGGCATTGAAATAAATCAGCACATTGCGACAAAAAACAATATCGAACTTACCCAGGGAAGCGTAGGAATCCATCAAGTTAAGCGAACGGAAATCGATACGCTCTTTCACCGCTGTTTTCACCCGCCAGACTTCAGGCGCAGGGTTATCAAAATAGCGCTCCAATCGCTCGGAAGATAAGCCGCGCAATACCGACAATTTGTCGTACTCGCCGCGCCTGGCCTGATCCAATACGGTGGAGGACAAATCAGTAGCGACAATTTGCACCTGCCGTGCGAGATTACCCATCGCCTGACGCTTGTGCTCTTCTACCATCATGCTGATCGAATAAGGCTCCTGCCCTGACGAACAAGCAGCAGACCAAATACGCACCGGGCCAAACATGCGGTTATTGCCCGCCATCAAGTCGGGTAACAAGGCATTTTTCAAATGATCATAGGGGTAAATATCGCGAAACCAGAAGGTCTCATTGGTGGTCATCGAATCCACCACTTGATCCTTCAGTTTGCGGTTAACCCCCAGCTTTAACACACGCACCAACTCCCCAAATGAAGCGATATTATTCTCTTCCAGAATGCGGCGAATGCGGTTGGTGACCAAATATTGTTTATTATCGCCCAGCGAAATGCCGCATGCGTCCTCAAGAAATTGACGGAATTGGTCAAATTCGGACTGGCCGATATTGTCCCGATCCACGGGTTTGGCAAAGAGCGGCTCTTTATTAATCATAGGTTTCCAATCTAGAACAACAGCCGTGCGTCAAACCGCAGCGGCAACCTCAAATCACGCCTCTTCCGGCGGTAACAGGCTTTCGCCGGTAATGGCCAGCACACGATCATTCACGCGTTTTGCCAATTCATCCGGGTGGAATTTGGCGAGGAAATCATCCGCCCCCACCTTGCGCACCATGGCCTCGTTAAACACGCCACTAAGCGATGTGTGCAGGATGATATGCAGTTTCTTAAGTTGAGGATGGTTCCGCACTTCGGCCGTAAACGTATAACCATCCATTTCCGGCATTTCGATATCGCAGATGATCATCACCAATTCAGCGTAGGGATCTTTACCCTCCGTCAATAAATCCTGCAGATATTGATAGCCCTCAGCACCGTCTTTTTTGAGCGTGGTCCTGATGCCCATACCTTCTACAACTCGCTGGATTTGTTTACGCGCGATAGTCGAGTCATCAATGATCAATACATGCTTTTGCACCACACGGTCAGCGATTCCATCTTCAATCACACCCGCGCTGACCTCTTCGCGCACCGGTGAAACTTCGGCGAGGATTTTCTCTACATCAATAATCTCAACCAATTGACCATCGACCTGGGTCACTGCGGTCAGGTAATGCTCTCTCCCGGCACCTTTGGGTGGCGGATGGATATCCCCCCAGTTCATATTCACGATGCGCTCTACTGAGCGCACCAGGAAACCCTGGGCCTTACGGTTATATTCGGTGATGATGACAAAACAGCTTTCGATGTCCGGTAATTCGCGGCGACCTATAGCCAAATTCATATCCATAATCGGCAAGGTACCGCCACGGATATGGGCGACGCCACGCACCACAGCACTCCGGCCGGGAATGGCGTTGAGCTGTGGGCACTGCAACACCTCTTTTACTTTGAATACATTAATGCCGTACAGCTGCTGGCCACCGAGCCGAAACAACAGGAGTTCAAGACGGTTTTGTCCAACCAGCTGCGTGCGCTGATTAACGCTATCCATTACACCAGCCATGCAATTACCTCGTTTATTCTCAAAATTCTGACCTGGACCACCTCGCAAATCGGCCAGGATATACGGCACACTATTTGCTTTGATGCTTGGTATAGCAGGTTAGCGGCAAAAAAGTGTCAGACTTTAGTCGTTAATGATCCAGACTGGCACCCGGTTCTTACCCTTGAGGATAGGACAAAATATGGAACTTCCTAGTTTTTATAGTGTTTTCTTGCAGAATATTTTGCGCCACGGCCTTTGCAGGAAACCTATCGCTGAAAAGCAACTAGCCTCGCCCAAAGCGGCAGCCCCGCTCGGTATCGGGGTCGTTTTCCTATTATGCAGCCTTACATCACTGGTAGCAGCCCAAGCTCCTGTCCAGGTCTACCCGACCAATCAATTAAAGCAGGACATCGCCAGTTTTTTGGCGATGGAATACGAACAACTTGAGCATGACCGCATCGATATCAGCGTCGGCAACCTCGACCCTCGCCTCAGGCTCGGCAGTTGCGAACAACCGATTGCCTTCACTATCCAGGACCCAAGTGGCCTGGGCGGCAATATCAGTGTCAGAGCGCAATGCACTAGCGGCCAGGTTTGGTCCGTGCACGTTCCCGCGCAGGTCGCAATCTATCAACAGATACCCACCGCCCTACGCGATATTGCTCGTGGTGAACAGATCAACCAAACCCATATCGGGACCAGCCTGGTCAATATCAGCAGTATCCGGCAAGCCTTTTTGCTCGACCAGGACGACATCAGCGGCAAAGAAGCCAAACGCAACATCAGCATGGGGGAGCCATTCAAGACCGCCCTGCTGGACAGCCCTACTGCCGTAAGGCGCGGGGAAATGGTGACATTGGAGTCGTTGGCGGGCAGTATCAAGGTGAGCAGTTCAGGTACGGCCATGGCCGATGGTCGCATTGGCCAGACAATCCGGGTGCGCAATAACTCATCAGAAAGGATCATCAGCGGGATTGTAATGAGCCAAGGGCTAGTACAAACCCTATGATTGTTAAATTTTTTTAATTTATTGCTAAAGTTAAGCGGCAGCTAGCCGATACGTCTGCTAGGGACTTTTTAAATCCCTTCTGTCACGCCATAGCAACCGCGACATTGTTAGCAAAGTTAATCGCCACATGGGTCAAACACCACAGGGCAAATAGGGGAACAAAATGAACTTCAATACCAACAACACACTGGATTCTGTCGGCACCAAGGGTACCCGCAGCAAGCCCGCAGCGCCGAGTGCGCCCGAGGCGAAAACACCGGCACCTGAAGCGGCTCCGGCCAAAAAAGGCGCAAGTGACCAAGTGGTGTTAAGCCAGGAAGCCCAAACCCTGGGTCGCCTGCAAGCCAAAATCAACAGCTCGCCTGATGTCGACCTGGAAAAAGTAGCCGAAATCAGACGCGCAATCGCTGAAGGCCGCTTCGAGATCAACCCCGAGCGCATTGCTGAAAATATGCTCAACCAGGACGAACTTCTGGGTTAAAGGTGCATTGGGAATTAACCAGGCTCTCCCCCGGAGCCGTTTTAATTCCCGATTGTCATTCGCACTGGTTTTACGTTGTGTCACTTAAAATGAAGAGGTTGCTATGTCTCTCGATGTTAATTTACTGCGCCAGATGATTGCGCAGGATTCCGCTGCTATTGCCCAACTCAAACAATTGCTGGTGCGCGAGCGCGAGCAATTGGAACTGCGCAAGCAAGACGAACTCCCTCGCATTGTTGAACAAAAAGCCGCCTTGCTCGACCAACTCAACAATAGCGCCCGGCAGCGCCAACAAATCCTCACCACGATTGGCTTAGCGACCAATGCGCAAGGTTGGGACCTGTTCCTACAGCGCAACACTGCCACCCTGCCGTTACGCGACGACTGGAAATCATTGGTGAGTGAATTTGAAGACTGCCAAAAAATGAACGACATCAACGGCAAAATGATTTCCCGTTCGCAGCAAACCCTGAATCACCTGATCAACCTGCTACGCGGCAAAGTCGCGGCTCCGTCGCTCTACACTGCACAAGGCACCAAGACACAATACACATCGTCCTACACTGTCGCCAAAGCCTGATCCATCACCAAAAAAAGGGCACAACCATCTGGTTGTGCCCTTTTTGTTTGCGCCGGTTATTTATACAAAAAACCATCTTGCGAAAAGTCACCTTGGATTCTGCGACAAAACTTCTTACAATGCCCGCCGCTTACCGCGCCCGGTAAATTTCCTTTGCCGGTTTTTTGTTAATCCATCAATGTCCTCATAGCTTAAACGGATAGAGCACCTGCCTCCTAAGCGGGCGATCCAGGTTCAATTCCTGGTGGGGACACCAATCACTACAAGTCAGACCCTGTATTTTTACCCAACCTAAAGTGGACGATTCACTTTAAACGCGTACAGTAAACTTCTTTTTAACCTATTTGTTTTTCAACATCGATTTTTTCACATCATCACCCGCATCGATCAATCCCATCCAATCGAACAATTGAAAGCCCTCGCCTGCGACTTTGATTCCTGCTGCATCACCGTGGACAATTCAATTGCACAAAGAATAAAAAACGCACAAACAGATGAATAAACCCGGCCGTTAAAAGATGTGCCGGAGAGCGAAGCGGAATTAGCCACACAAATATTCCACCGTTAATTGATCAAATATAAATCAAAAGTTTAAACAAATGAGCGATCGATGAATAAAGACATGGGCTTGGTCTAGCACCGGGTTTTATCTCTTTCTGCCGACCAAAACAATTCGTGCTCCATTATTTAAGGAAAAATAAGCGTCATTATAAATGGTTGAAATGCCAGTGTTTTTCTTCGTTTGACAGTTCCCCCCCCGCTACTTTACCCTGCAAATGCAGCGACAAAATCCGCTGCCGGGATTCGTACCCCCGGAAGTTTCCTGACTGGCACAAACGATTAAGCGTTTTGTGTCCTCGTACAGCATTGCCTGAAGTTTTGGCGGCTGGGCGGGGCCATCTTCGGGTGGGCCAGTGTGGTTAGGTCTGGTGGTACGAACCCTGCTCAGTCGCCTCCATGCTTCGTACCCATGTAGACGTTGAACATCTCTAACTGCGAGCTTTCATATATGGATAATATTACTCCTCTGGTGCCTAGCACCAATTCTCCCTGTATTGTGACTCTCAATCCGTTCCAAAATGCGTATTACCATCAAAGTTCTATAGAAATCCACGCTCCTAATGGCGAGCATTTGGAAACCCTCGGTGCCGATGCTCAGAAGGAAAACAACTACACCAACAATATGCAATTGCGTGATCAAATTTGCTTGGTGGAAACCTTATTAGGACACATCAATCAGGATATTGAATTGCCCAGGCAAGCAGTATCCGGTTTGACGGATTTATTGTTCCGAATGCAGGAACTTTGTGATGAGCGCATTAAAAAATAATATCTGAGGTGAATCAGATGTGTGCTTTAAATGAAGCGACATGCCAGTAAAGATGGGCATGTCGCTTCTAACTCCCCCTGCGAATCCTTTTTAAAACCTTAATCAGCAAAATTCCGATAATAGAAACCCTCGAGGGTGATACAAATAAAAAAGGCGATCCAAAGATCACCTTTTATCTGGCATGTCGTCGCGATGAATTTATAGGGTTAACAAAAAGGCTACGAGATCACTCTTTTCTTGTTTTTCCAATTTTAACTCCAGAACCAGATTGAAAAACTCTACGGTATCGCCCAATGTCAGCAGACGGTCATCATGCAAATATGGCGGTGAATCTTTGATTCCGCGCAAGGGAAAGGTTTTGATTGGGCCATCAGCCGACGCTTTACGTCCATTGATAGTAACCTCTTTAAAGAATCGCTCCACTTTCAAATTATGCATGAGATTATCGGTGTAATAAGGCGGCGTATGGCAACCTGCGCACTGCCCTTTCCCAAAGAAAATATCTTGCCCACGCAGCTCGTTCTCAGAGGCTTTGGCAGGGTTGAGTTTGCCATACACATTTAATTTCGGGGCGGGCGGAAAATCGAGTATCGATTGGAACTCCGCCATGAAATGCACTTGGCTACCGCGCTCAAGAATATTGGTACCTTTCCGTGTCGCGTCGGCAGGCACACCGTCAAAATACGCAGCCCGCTGTTCAAACTCGGTAAAATCTTCCACCGTTTTTAGCGCACGTTGCGAGCCGAACAAACGCTGGATGAACAGACCACGCAATGTGGGCGTATCAATCCTGTGGCGGTGCTCATTAGGGCGAATATCACCTACTGTATGGGTCGACGCATTGGTGTGGCCATTGGCATGGCAATCAAGGCAGGCGACACCTTGATGTGCCTTCAAGCTGCGGCGATCATCGGTTGCGTTGAATTGTTGTTGTGGAAAAGGCGTAACTAATAAGCGTAATCCCTCGAGTTGTTTGGGATTGAGGATATCTTTGAACAGCTCATGGAAGTTAGTCAATGTCACCAACTTCCCTTGCGATACATCACCTAAATCCGGCCGCGTTGTTAAATAAATAGGCGCGGGAAATTCAGGCAGAAAATGATCCGGTAAATCGAAGTCGAGATCAAAGCGCGTCAAATCCCGATCAGTTTGTTTTTTCGTCTCATCAATTAAAAATCTGGGAAAGATCATCCCGCCCGCTTCGTGATGAGGATGCGGCAATGGAAGAAAACCGGCAGGCCAGAGATTTTTATTTTTAATATCTTCCGGCGACATCGCCGCCAGATCTTCCCAAGTAACGCGCGCTGGCAATTTTACCCGCACACCGTCCTGCACCGGTTTGCCACGCGACATAACGGCTCCGTTGATTGGACGGTTAGCAAGATCGTAACGCTCTTTAAGCAACTCCTGTTGTCGCTTTGCGAATTTCGGTTTTTCAGATTGGAGGCGTTTAACAAGGGAATCAAAATCTTCTTCAGGTTCGGCGGCCATCGCCGGGTTGTTACAAATGATTGCAAAAATAGTCAAGGTTAAAAACAGGATGAAGGAATTCTGCTTCGAGGTAGTCATAGCGTAATAATCCTTTTTGGGTGGGGTAGACCATCGTATAAAATTGCCCTTTTACGCCTCAGACATCTGTACGCTATCGCACATACAAGATCAGGGTTATAGGTTATATACCACCGACATTTGGTCCAAAGGAGACTGATATGCGTACCATGATGAACGTATCTACTCATGTATATTTACCCAACCCGTTAAAAAAAATTTCCAGAATAATTCCCTTCCTTGTTTTATCGTCCTTACCCACTACTGCCTCTGCAACAGTGATCGATTTTGATGATCTAAACCCGGTATACGATGAGCTCTTCCCCTGCTGGTGTGACAACCCATTGACCGATCAATATCGCGATAAGGGCTTACTAATCCATAACGCCTGGGTTAATGGAGAGAATGCACAGAACTCTATGACAACGGCCAATTCCGCAACACTGGAATTTGTGGGTGAACTGCCAACATTTGTAAGCATGAATATTACGTCGGTTTATGGCGATGCAATTTTTTTGGATTTTTCAGGTACGGAGGGTTATTTGCATTCAATAACAACCGCGGGCTGGCTGGGCTGGGAAGAAAACTCGACGCCGGTAATACCCAATGAGTTTGTGTCCTTCAGTTCAGATGTCGGAATTCGCTACATTACTATTCAAGGTTTTTGGAATATGCGGATGGGTGGATCAATTGACAACCTTACGTTTACTAATACTTCCATTCCTGAGCCTGCTTCCCTCGCACTCATTACTCTGGGGGTACTTGGGATAGGGTTTCGCAAATGCAGGACCTGGATAACGTTTTAAAACCATTTCACGCAGGGATGCGCTTCCTCGTTTCTTTTCCACATCATCCAATTCACACCTTATTCTGCGGTGATTGATGTAACCGAAGCAGTTGCGCTCTATAGCGCTCCTAATCCACTTGGATAACCGACTTTCACAAAGGCTCATAGCCAAGCCAAGAGCCTTTGGATTGTACCCTCGCAATCTGCATTAAGCTGCCCGCAGGTGTGCAGATAATTCACGTGAATTGCAGCGGGTATAGTCTTTGTTGATTTCATTGGTAACAACATCAAGCAACCTCGGGTCAAGCACAGAGCGCAGCACTCCGAGAAATTCAGGTGAGGCAATCAAAGCGAGCCGTTGGAAATGTCCATCCTGATATCCATGCAATAAAAAACGGGAAATATTTCGCGCGAATAATTCTGCGCCGTGCTCGGCAGGCGTTTGGTTAGGCTCATAGCCACTGGGTTGTGTAGGAGCGCCAACGCTGTGCGCACTTTTTGAAGCCGCGTGCTGGCCCAATCTGTCAGACTCTGTGTCGTAGGTATGC
>JAJQJO010000157.1 GCA_021323495.1 Cellvibrio sp.
CACAGCTGCGCCCCGATCCGCGACCACGATGGCCAGGTTATCGGTGCGGTGTTGGTTTTCCGCGATGTCACTGCGGAAAACGCTGCGCAGCAGGCATTGCTCGACAGCACTGAACTTATCAAAACGATATTGGGTACCGTCATTGACGGCATAGTGACTTTCAACGCGCGCACCCGGTTAATCGAAAGCGTCAATACCGCCACTGAAAAAATGTTCGGCTATCAAGCTTCGGAGCTGATAGGTCGTGAAATCAGCCTGATCGTACCTGACCTGGACGGCGCAGCCAGTGCGCTCGATTATTACCATACGTCCCCTGAAGAGCTCAGCAAAGGGGTAGTACGTGAAGCCATTGGCCAGCAGAAAGACGGCCAATACCTGCCAATGGAAATTGCTGCCAATGAAATGCAGCTGAATGGGCAACGGTATCTCGTTTATGTGTTGCGGAATATAACCGCGCGCAAACATGCCGAAGGACTAATGCTTGAATCGGAATATCGTTACCGTAACCTGTTCGAAACCATGGATGAAGGGTTTTGTATTGCAGAAATGATTTACAAAAATGACCAACCGGTTAACCAACTGTTTTTGGAAACCAATCCGTCATTTGAAAAGCAAAGCGGATTTAAAAATGCACAAGGCAAATACATCAGTGAATTTGTCCCGGACTTAGGGCCACATTTTTTTGCGATTTACGATCAGGTATTGCAAACCGGGGAACCAGTCCGGTTCGAACAGGAGATCCCCTCCCTGCGCCGTTGGTTTGATATTTATATCTGCCGCTTTGGCAAACAAAACACCCAGAAACTCGCGATATTGTTGACCGATGTCACCCAGCGCAAACTTTCCGAACAGGCATTGCGCGAGAGCGATGAACGAGTGCGTCTGGCAGCCGAGGCCACCGGTGTAGGTATTTGGGAATTAAATCTCGCTGACAACCGCATGCGCTGGGACCAACAGATGTTTCGCATCTACGGCGTAGAGCCTACCCCCGACGGCATCGTGAGCCGGGATGTGTGGACACAGCATTTATTACCCGATGACCGCATCGCACAGGAGGACTGGGATAGAACTATCCGTTCGCGCCAGCGGCATAGCCGGGAGTTCCGTATTATCCAAAGCGGTACCAACGAGATTCGCCATATCCGTTCGGTAGATACGCTGCGCACCGATGCAAGGGGCAGGGTTGAATCGATTATCGGCACTAACCTGGACATCACCGAAATCAAACGCACGGAAGATGTGTTACGCGAGAGCGAACGCCACCTGCGCGCAGTTATCGATGCACTTCCTGTTGCCATTTACGCAACCGACGCCAAGGGGCAGCTCACCCATTTTAACCAGACAGCAGCGGATTTTTCCGGCCAGATGCCGGAATTGGGCAGTGATAAATGGTGCAGGAGTTTAAATTTGTTCCACCCCGATGGCTCGCCCATGCCCTACGATGAAAGCCCGATGGCGATTGCGTTAAAAGAAGGGCGTCCGTTTTTTGGCGTAGAGGCGCTCGCTGAACGCCCCGATAAAACCCGCGTAAATTTTGTGGTCCATCCCACACCCTTATGCGACGGCTCAGGCGAAATTATCGGCGGTATTAATATGTTGATTGATATCACCGAACGAAAACGGCTGGATCAAGTGCTGCTGGAAAATAACCTTGAACTCAATAAGGCAAAAAATCTGGCGGAAAAAGCCAACCGTGCAAAATCCGATTTCCTTTCCAATATGAGCCACGAATTGCGCACCCCACTCAATGCCATTTTAGGCTTCGCGCAATTGATTGATGCCAGCAACCCGCCACTCACCGAGTCGCAAAAACGCAGCGTGGCGCAAATTCTCCAGGCAGGATGGTATCTGCTGGATTTGATTAACGAAATTCTTGACCTTACGCTGATCGAATCCGGTCGCTTGCCAATATCAATGGAATTGGTCCCGCTACCCGAGCTTATGCACGAATGCAAAACAATGGTCGAACCCCAGGCACTCAAACGCAACATCACCTTGAGTTTTCCAGAGTTCACCTCTTCCTTTGCGGTTAAGGCTGACAATACCCGCTTGAAACAAGTGCTTATTAATCTCTTGTCCAATGCCATTAAATATAATCGCCCCAACGGCAAGGTAGTCGTCACCTGTGATGAATACAGCCCGGGTTACCTGCGGATTAGTGTTGAAGATACGGGCGAGGGTTTATCACCGGAACAACTTTCACAACTGTTCCAACCCTTCAACCGCCTTGGCAAAGAAAATGGTAAAGAGGAAGGTACAGGCATAGGTTTGGTAATGACCAAACGCTTGATTAAATTAATGGGCGGAAAAATTTCTGTTGCCAGTGAAGTTGGCAAAGGGACGCTTTTCAGTGTTGAATTGGCGATGGGCGTAGCCAACCTCGCTACGGTAAACAGTCAGGCCGCTCCGTCTATACGGAAGCAGCGCCGGATAAAAAATACCGCGAAACGCACGCTGCTGTATGTAGAGGACAATCCCGCAAACCTGGCGCTGGTCGAAGACATAATTGCAACACGGCCCGACTTTTTTTTGTTGACTGCACGCGACGGGTTCGCCGGTATCGAGCTTGCGCGCCTGGCGCAGCCGGATTTAATATTGATGGATATTAATTTACCGGGAATGAGCGGCATTGAAGCATTAAAAGTCCTTGCCAGGGACGCCTTAACAAAGCATATTCCGGTAATTGCGCTCAGCGCGAACGCGATCCCGCGCGACGTTGAAAAAGGTCTTGAGGAAGGATTTTTTCGCTATCTCACCAAGCCAATCCGGATTAATGAATTTATGAATGCGCTTGATGCAGCAGTTGAGCTGACGCACAAAAAAATGACCACCTTGAAAAAAGAGGAAAGAGCATGAAGTTAACCGACGAAGATATTTTTAAAGCCAGCATTCTCATTGTCGATGACCAACAAGCTAACGTTGCGCTGCTGGAGAGCTTATTAAACGATGCGGGTTATACCAACGTCAGCGCTACCATGAATCCGTTGGAAGTGGGAGCGCTTTACCGCAAGCACCAGTACGATTTAATTTTGCTCGATTTACAAATGCCGGAAATGGATGGCTTCCAGGTGATGGAGTGCCTTAAAGCCAACATCGAGGAGGACTATCTGCCGGTGATTGTACTGACCGCGCAGCCGGGCCATAAATTGCGCGCTCTGCAAAGCGGGGCAAAAGATTTCATCAGTAAACCTTTTGATGTAATTGAAGTAAAGACCCGTATCCGCAATATGCTGGAAGTGCGTTTGCTGTACAAAAAACTGGAAAATTACAACAAAATATTGGAAGAAAAAGTACAGGAGCGCACCGCAGAGTTGCGCGAAAGCGAAGCGCGCTTCCGCAGCCTGACCGAACTGGCATCTGACTGGTATTGGGAGCAGGACGAAAACGGAAAATTTACCCGGGTTTCAGGTCCGGTATTGGAAATGCTCGGCATCCAGGTGGATTCGTTCAACGAAAATAACGCAATAACCGGGAGCAATGGCAGCCCGGCATTTGTAGGCTGGGATGAAAATGAACGCAAGGAGTTGCAAAGCATTATCGCTGCCCGGCAACCCTTTATTGATTTCTCGTTCAGCCGCACCACACCGGGCGGTGAGCGGCAATTTTATCGGGTCAGTGGTACGCCGATGTTTGATCACACCAGCCGTTTCATCGGCTATCGCGGGATCGGCATACAGTGCAAGGAAATGCCTTGATCCAGACAAAGTCTTTTTATGTGAACATCAATAATTGACGCAATATTGTTAATGAAAAAGGAATGTCCATGCTTAAACATCCTACTAATGAGCAGCACAAGCCTGAACAAAACTATATTCTTGCGGCGCTGAACGGTCCCGAACTGGAACGATTTAAAACGCAGCTTGAACCGGTACATTTAAAGTTAGGCGATGTCATTTACGGACCAAACCAACCTCTCAGTTACGCGTATTTTCCCACGACCAGTATTATTTCCCTGCAATATATTATGGACACCGGGGCCTGCGCCGAAGCAGCTGAAGTCGGCAATGAAGGAATGTTGGGCTTGCCCATATTATTGGGGGCCAATGCCACGCCCAACACCGCCATAGTACAAACTGCAGGGCATGCCTTCCGGCTGGAACAAAATATATTAAAAAGAGAATTCAATTCCGCAGGATTATTGCAGCGCCTGTTATTGCGCTATACCCAGGCAATGATGACCCAAATGTTCCAGACTGCTGCTTGCAACCGCCACCATACCGTCGAACAACAACTGTGCCGCTGGTTATTATTAACGGTTGACCGCATTCCCTCCGGAGAATTGTTGATGACCCAGGAGTTAGTGGCAAATATGCTCGGCGTGCGCCGGGAAAGTATTACCGAAGCTGCAGGAAGCTTACAAAACGCTGGCTGTATAAGTTATCGCCGTGGACATATATCGGTATTGGATCGGCAAAAATTGGAACGCAGTGTGTGTGAATGTTATTCCGTAGTGAAAAAAGAATTTATCCGACTGATGTCCGGTGTGCATTAGGGTTGGCTTGACCCGCACACCGGTCAACAATTACACCCTGTTCTTAACACAACTTTTCAATGTGATCGATATTTCAATAACCCCGGCACTTTCCATAAACCCGGTGCTTTCCATAAACCCGGTGCTTTCAATTACGCTCAATAATTAATTTTAATTGGAGGTTTATACCGATCCGCGCGATACGTGATTTTTATCTGCCTTGTTGAAAAAACATCAGCAAACTGGAAATCAGTGGTCTATTCTAATTTTTCAGCATGACGATAATAGTCTCAGTAGGTTGCCTGCCCGCAGGATGTCACGCTTGATTGAATGCGATCCAAGGTAGTAAAGGAAAAAACAATGCTTACAGATCGATTGTTGCGCAGTCTTTTAGCCAACACAGCCGCGTTGGCGGTAATACTCCCTACCCCTTACGCATTTGGCCTCACCAACGTTAATTATTTCGAGCTCACGCTGGAGCAATTGCTGGAAGTCAAAGTGCACAGCGCCTCGAAAAAAGAAGAAGTGATCGCCAACGCTCCCGCCGCCGTGTATGTCGTCACCAATGAAGATATTGTCAGGTCCGGCGTCACCACGGTTCCCGATGCATTGCGTATGGTCCCCGGGGTGCAAGTTGCTCGCTCTGATTCCAACAGCTGGGCAATCAGTATCCGCGGTTTTAACAACACCCTCGCCAACAAATTGCTGGTATTAATTGATGGCAGAACGGTATACAACCCGGTGTTCGCGGGTGTGCTCTGGGAAGCCGATAGCCTGATGCTGGAGGACATCGACCGCATAGAAGTCGTGCGTGGCCCTGGCGGTGTCCTCTGGGGTGCCAATGCGGTCAATGGCGTGATCAATATCATCACCAAACATACGCGCGAAACCCAGGGTAACCTCACCAGCGCCCTCTATGGCAATGAAGAGAAAGGTACCCTTAGCACCCGGCAGGGGGGCACCTTCGGCAATGATGGTTCCTATCGCGTATATGCCAAGGGTTTTAAACAGGATTCCTCGCTTAAACCACCCACTACTACGAGCGATAAACAGGAAGATGCCTACGATGCATGGGATGGCCTCCGCGCGGGCTTCCGTACCGACTGGGCCGACCAATTTACCCTGCAAGGCGATGGCTATCGCACTGACACCGAACAATTGCGCCCACACTTTTCATTAGTTCCGCCCTACGCCCCTATTGAGCAACAAATTATTCGCTACGAAGGAATAAACCTGTTGGGGCGCTGGACCGACAAGCGCGCTGACGGTTCGCAATTCAGTGTCCAGACTTATATCGATTGGACCAAGCGCGATGAACCCATTAATTTTATTGATGAGCGGATCACTTACGATCTGGAAGCACAATATAATTTTGCACCGCTGGACGCCCATGCCATTATCGCCGGTGCCGGGTTTCGTTTTCTCGCCGATGATAAACAGGGTGATAACAATCTTGTTTTTTCTCCCGAACAACGCCGCGACAGTGTCTACAACGCTTTTGTACAAGATAAAATCACGCTCGCGCCGGAAACCTGGTTTTTAACCTTGGGAGCCAAATACGAACACAATGAATTTTCCGGTTCTGAATTCCAACCTAATATCCGTTTGCAATGGCATCCTGACCAGGAGCAAACATTCTGGGCTTCCATCGCGCGTTCCGTGCGCACTCCTACACCCATTGAGGAAGACTTAACCAGCACCCTCCTCATATTGCCTAATGTCAGGGCCGCATTTATTCCCAATGACAATGTTAAACCGGAAAAACTGACGGCTTATGAAGTGGGCTATCGCACCCAATTGAGCACCAATCTATCGCTCGACCTGGCTGCGTTCTATAACGACTACGAACACCTTGTCACTACCGATATTGTCCCGGCCCAAGCCAGGCTGGTTAACAATGGGATCGACCCGCCCCATCTTTTTGTTCCGTTTATATTTGCCAACAGTATGGAAGGTACATCCGACGGGCTGGAAGCGGCGCTTAATTGGACAGTAAACGCAGATTTAAAACTGGCTGCCACTTACAGCTACCTGCATATGTCACTCGACGCGCTCGATCCACAGGAGGAAGGCGCGGAGAAAGTATCACCCGAGCATCAGGCAGGATTAAAAGTATTCTGGAATATAAATAACAACTGGACACTGGACACAACAACGACTTATGTCGATGAGTTGCCAGCATTTGATGTGAATAGTTATGTGCGAGTGGATATCAACCTGGGCATCGAATTACACAAAACACTGCGCATAAACATTACCGGGCAAAACCTGACTGATAGTAGCCATCGTGAATTTACCAATGCCGATAATTTTAATGCCGCTGAAATTGAGCGCAGTATCTTCGCGAAATTAACCTGGCAATTTTGATTGGACTGCTAGCTAAATTAACGCAGCAATTAACACGGCAATTAACACAGCGATTAACAAATAGTGCCGCCAATAGTGGTCACTGTGCAAACCACAGTGACCAATGCCAATCGATCAATTATTAATGGTCAAGTCCTGATATTGGCTACCATAATAACTATGGACATTTTTGGCCCAGGTTTCGTCCGCCATATCTGGCCAATCGTCCTTATCAAAGCCTGGCGCATTTTCCAGACGGCTTTTATCAATATCCAACACAAAGCGTTTATTCACGGTATCCAGGGTCAAAGCTTTCCAGGGCACGGCAAATAGTTTCTCACCCAACCCGAGGAATGAGCCAAATGACAATACTGCATAGGCAACTTTACCGCTCGCCATATCCAGCATAATTTCCTTGATATCGCCCAGATCCTCATCAGCACGATTATAGACATCGTTACCGATCAACGTATCAGCACCCATCAGGCGTGGGCCTGGACCAATACCGTCGCCGCGGTTCAGGTTGGATTTATACATTCCGTATGTATCCCGATTTTCATAGTTCATGACATCACCTCTTCTTTGTTAAATTTAAAAAGACAAACTTTAAAGCCGATACAACTCTAACAAAGCGATGCAGGGCGATCTGTTCGGAATCCCACACCAGGAACAAGAAATTATTTTTTTGACAAAACTGAAGTGCTAACCCGTTAACTGCGTAGAATGATGCCGGAACCTATTGCTATTGGGCCCGGTTTATTGCCAACAATCGAAGCGCATGCCCCATGTCATTATTCGCGATTAAAATGTGTTTGCGCTAGATGTAATTGTTATCTACCCATATATTTATCACGCGTTAATATTTCATTAAACTTTGCCCCCATTTAATCAGTTTGCTGCAAAAGTTTTAATAACACACCATTAGTCCAGCCAAAGCCGTCTTGCACCGGATATTCCCCGCCGCCCGCTTCCAGCCCGAGTTGGTAGACGTTATATTTCTCTACCATTTTTCCATCGTTTTCATACACGTCGAGATTTACATCGACCCACCGCTTGCGGATGGATTTAGCCAATCCATATTGCTGGTAGTTTTGCAATCCCCTGATAGTGATCCATTGCAAAGGCGCCCATCCATTGGGAGCGTCCCATTGCTGCCGGGTGTTATTTAATGTGGTAGTCACGCCACCAGGTTTTAAAAAATCCTGTTGGATTGACATAGCTACACGAGCCGCCTGCTGCGGTTCCGCCATATTGAAATACAAAGGGAACATCGCGGCGAGGGATTTGATATTGGTCTGGTCGCCGGCCACAAAATCGTAATCGTAGAAAAACCCGTGCTCGCCATTCCACATATAGCGCTGCAATGCCTGTTTTCTTTTTTGTGCGAGCTCGCGATATTTTTTTTGCAAAGGCTCGTTGTTTACCTGGTGATAAGCTTCTGCCAATACCGTTTCAAGATGGTAAAGCAAAGCATTGAGATCCACCGGAATAATATCGGTAGTGTGGATGCTAGCCA
>JAJQJO010000001.1 GCA_021323495.1 Cellvibrio sp.
TCAATATTCGCGGTCATTGCTTCATCCCTGTTGCGCTTGAACATCATTAGTCCTTAATACTGAATGTCGTTAGTGTTGATGACCATTGGTAGTGGTTGTGCATCGCCATTGCGGAACCTTACCCAGATTTGCTCGCGTTCAATGCGCCTGTCGCCGAGCATATGCAGCGCTCCCGTTGCGCCATAAATACGCATGTCAGGCACTTGCTCGAGTTGTGGCAAGCGGGCGTAAAGTCGAAATGCATCGGCTCCCAGTGCGTGTAAGCGACCATACACGGCGGCTGATTTTGTGTGTTGCGCAACGGCTTGTTTTTCTTTGCTGGCAGTATCGAACAACCAGGGCATGGTATTAAAACGAATCCCGTTTAAATCGCGGTCTGCTTTAGGATCGGGCTGTCCAGAGTAAATCTGGCTCGTGGAATAAACTGGAATCTTGCCCGCGTAATGGAAGGCAAATGTAGGTTTGATTTGGCGAGCTTGTGCTGGGTTAGCGATTAAAAAAATCATATCCACATCGCTGCGGCTGCGCGGTGATGATTGCAGCGGGATGCCTAATAACTCTTGCATTTCGCGTGTGCGGATTTGGCTTTGCTCGATCAACATCGCATCTTTAACCAAACCGGAATAATTGGCGCCGGTTTGAAATTGCGTGCGGTTTACTACTATTCCGCCCAGCTTTTCCCATTCATCGGCGAAGGCACGTGCGCTGCGCTCGCTCCACTCTTGTGAAGGGATAATTACCATTGCTTGTCGATGCCCCTCCAGAAATGCCTGGCGCGCAACTTGCCGTGCTTCATCTTCTACCGCTAAACCAAATTGGTAAAAGCCTTTAAGCGGTTCGGCCGGTGGGGAATCGGGATAATTTAAAGCGAGTACCGGTACTTCCAGCGACGGCATTAAACTTAATTCAGTTACTTTTTCTTTATCAATCGGGCCGATCACCAGGTCGGCACCATCAGCGACGGCTTGTTGATAGGCAGCTATCGCATCACCGCTACTATCGTATTGGCGCACTTCCGGCGCATGGCGGCCATTGCTTAAGGCTTGGAAATAAGCAGCAAAAAAACCGTCACGCACCGCTTCGCCCGCTTCGGCGAGCTTGCCTTGCATCGGCAAAAGCAGGGCAATTTGTTGCGGTTGTTGTTCAATCAGGCTTTGCAATAACCGCAAATCGTTGGGCAGGTTGTCACGTGCAGGATGTTGTTTCCAATCGCGCAGCCACAACTGCAACTGCTCGCGTTGCTGCTCCAGATCGATCTGGTTATTTTTATTGATCGCAGCAAGGCTGTACCAACCGCGCGCGGCCTGGCCATGTTCATGCTGGCTCAATTGTTGTAGCTCGGCAAATGGGATGCTCATCAGGTTCTGCCACAACGCATCCTGGTTGGCTTGGCGCTGGTTTTTATTGTCGATCAATCCATTCAGCTGGATGCGTTCAGCCACACTGTTTTGTGCTTCACCCAGAAGTGCAAATACTTGTGCGCGCTTTTCACGCAGTGACACTTCGGTTTGCGGTTCCATGTTTGACCATTGTTGTTCCAGGCGTGGCTTGGTTAGAATGCCGTGCGCCAGAAAGTTGGAGCCCTCATGCAGGGCGACAGTGCTAAGTAGATCCGTGTGTTTGATATAGGCTTGGTCAGGCAAGGTGTCTGTATCCATATCGACTAATAGATCGCGTGCACGACTGAATTTCTCCGTCTCTATGTAAACCTGTGCCGCCTGCAGTACCAAGCTTTCCCGCTCGGGCGATTGGGCCTGATTCGCCATATCCAGCAGCTTGGAGGCGCTGGTTGTGGCGGGCTGGGTTTTGGCGGGAGATTGTTTACGCTTGTCGGGCTGGGGTGTAGTGCTGCTACAGCTTGCAAGACTCAAGACGATCACCGCGAGCGCGAGCATAGTTAGGGAATTGATTGAAAAAATGCGCAATTTGGTCGATAAAATATACAAAAATGGCCGTATTGGCATGAAAACCTCGGTGAAAACCAGCAGTGAATATTCGACGTCCAGCCAGAAAACTGGCCTTGATCCCAACCTTTTTCGGAGCCCGGTATGACAGCAGTAGCCTCCCACCAAGGCATTCTTTATGTCGTGGCGACCCCGATTGGCAATTTGGGCGATATGGTACCGCGAGCGGTGGAAACACTACAAACGGTAGCGGTGATTGCCGCTGAAGATACGCGACACAGTTCCCGCCTGCTGTCCCACTTCGGCATTAAAACGCCTTGTATCGCCTATCATGACCACAGCGATGAGCTGCGTGTGGAACAATTGGTTGGCAGAATGCAGGCGGGGGATTCTATCGCCCTGATTTCAGATGCCGGTACGCCGTTGGTATCTGACCCTGGTTATCGGTTGGTGCGCAGCGCCCGTCAAGCAGGCATCCAGGTGGTACCAGTGCCCGGAGCCTGTGCCATGATCGCCGCGTTAAGTGCGGCAGGTTTGCCCTCGGATCGCTTTGCGTTTGAGGGCTTCTTGCCCGCAAAACAGGTCGCCCGTTGCGTTCACTTACAAGCGCTCGCCACTGATCCGCGCACATTGATTTTTTACGAAGCGCCGCACCGCATTCTGGAAACGCTGCAGGACATGACGCAAATTTTTGGCGCTGAACGTGAAGTGGTAATAGCGCGCGAGCTGACTAAAACTTTTGAAACCATCAAAAACGATAAGGTGGGCGATCTGGTCAATTGGGTTGCGGGTGATAGCAATCAACAGCGCGGCGAAATTGTGTTGTTGGTTCATGGAGCCTCCAAGCAGGAAAACGGAATGATGACGCCCGAGCAGGCGCATATCATGAAAGTGTTGCTTGAGGAATTGCCGGTAAAACAAGCGGCGAGCATTGGTTCCAGGCTGACCGGGCTGAAGAAAAATTTTCTCTACGATTGGGCGTTGCAGCAGAGCGAATAACCTGCTGGCGATAAAAAAGGGCGCTGACATGAGCGCCCTTTTTAGTGTGGTGTTGTTTTTGTTTGTGGTGATCCGCGTTAAAAACGAACCGTGCCTTGTAATGCGACGCTGGTGGGGCGCTCGTAAAAAGCGTAATAGCCGGAACCAGTTCTGGCGGTGATAACTGTTGAGACGGGTAATCCATTTGCATAGGTCACTATGGATTCATCCGTCAGGTTCTTGCCTATCAATGCCAGCTCCCACATATCATCGTTGCCGCTCAAAGCGATACGCGCATTAACTTTGGTATAGGAGGGTTGCTCGAACTTTGGATCCAGGGATGGCGTGGTCAAATATTCCGAGCTGTAAATAAGATCCAGAGTGCTTACCAATTTTAGGCCATTGCTAAAGTCGATAGTGTAGTCAACACCTACATTACCCTGGATTTCCGGGGTAAATTCGCGGCGTTTTCCAGTCGCATCACAGAGGCCATCACCCATCGGTTCAATATTGTCGACTTGTCCGAAGTAGCATTGTGAATTGGGGAAGTCGGTGTACTCAAAATCAATAAAAGCTACGCCACCGCGCAAGAGCACGTTGTCGATGAGTGCCCAGCGCCCATCCACTTCAACGCCCTGCACTACGGCCTCACCGGCGTTGGTCACATTGAATGTCAGGCTGCCATCAAACTGACTGGTTTGCATGTCTTCAAACTCCGAGCGGAAGATGGCGACATTCAAATCGGCGCTACCATCGGCAAAGACGAACTTCCCACCTACCTCGTAGTTTTCAACCTGTTCTTCTTCAAACTCCCAGGTACCCTCGATGCTTTGGTAAATGCCGTCCAATTCATTGGGAGCGGCATTGGCGCGCACATCAAAACCACCTGATTTGAAACCAGTGGTATAGCTGGCATAGACCATGTCAGTGTCATTAAGATCGTGTTGGAACGTGATAAGCGGCGAAAAATCCGATTCGTCGCGTTCGCCTTCAATGGAATGCGGATCAATTTTGAATTGGCTCCAGATGATATTGTACGGGTCAGTTGGAGCGCCTTGGGGGAGAGCAGTTCCGGTATTGCTAACGTGGTATTGATGGCGAGTTGCTTCTTTGGATTCGGTTGTATAGCGAGCACCTAAAATGAGGCGAGACATATCGGTGAAGTTCCAGGTCGCCTGGGCAAAAATAGCGGCGAGGTCTGTCTCTTGGTCAAAGTCCCGTTGGGTTGATGCACCGCGCAGCAGGTTGGCGGCATTTGCACCCAAAATAGGAGTGAATGCAGTCGCGATAAAGCTATCCGTTGGTACCCCTACAGTGTCATGGAAATCGAGCGAGCTACCTTGGAAGAAAACTCCGCCCAAATAGCTGATGGTTTGATCTTCCGGCGAAGCAATACGCAGCTCTTCACTGACCTGGCTATAGTCTTCATCGGACAGGATGTTAAAACCGGATGCGCCGGTAAAATCACAATCACAGAGTTCCTGGTAGGTGTAGGCGTTGTAGCCGGTGATTGAGGTTAACGTGTAATCACCCAGCTCCCGCTCAATCGACAGGGTAATATTTTCGGTATCGTTATAGCTGTAATCGCCATTGGATTGGCGTTTCCAGTCATGGGTAGTATCAAGCTGATATGCGCCTTGGGTCAGAAAAGCCAGGGCGTTGGCGTAAGACACGGATTGACCATTGGCATTAGGAATCTCAACCGGGTTAACCACTTCAACGTTGCGGCCGTCACTATCAAAAGAACCATCTTCCATTTTAAGTGTGATGTCCCATAAATCACTTGGTTGCCATTGCAGGGTAGCGCGAATCACGCGGTTCTTATCCTCGGATTCATCGCGGTCGAGGGTGGTATTGTCCATATAGCCATCAATGCTGCTCTGCATGATGGCCAGGCGGCCGCCCAGTGTGTCGGTTATTGGGCCGGACAATACCAGGCGGACGTCCTGTTCACCGTGTTCCGGCTCATAGAGCCCCGTAAGTTTTCCTTCAAGCTCATCGCCCGGTTTGGCTGTGGTAATACTTACCGCACCGGCAGTTGAGTTTTTGCCAAATAAAATACTCTGCGGGCCACGCAGGACCTCCACTCGCTCAATGTCAAGAAAAGGTGCCCGGGCGAGTTGTGCGCGACCGTAGTGGATACCGTCAATGAACTGTGCAGCAGATTGCTCAAAGCCCTGGTTTACCCCGGAACTGATACCGCGGATGGCAATGTTGGTGCCTATCCCGGTTTGGGTCATATTGAAGCTGGGAATGTAATCGGCGATACGCTCAATACTGGTAATACCGGCAGATTCGATTTTTTCACCGTTAAGCGCATTGACTGAAATGGGGACGTCGCGCAGGTTCTGGACGCGTTTTTGCGCAGTTACCAATACTTCTTCCAGTGCGGGTGCGTTATCTTGGGCAAACACAGGCACGGACAGTGATAAGGCGATAGCTACGGAGAGAAGGTTTTGCTTGTGAACTTTCACAGGGGATCTCCTGAAATTTATTGTGAGGTTATAGGGCATGAAAAATATGAAATTGAGCAATGTTGAAGCGCTAAATAATTTTTAATTAATAGCTTAATGTGGCAAAAATACCACTTATTAAGCTTTTTTGCTCCAAGATGGAAATAAGGCTGACACTTTAGGTGACGAAATTCTCAAAAAAGGCGGTTATTGCTGGTAAGGCTTGCTTGCACTTAAGGGAGTTGAGGGGTAATGTGCCGCCTCGGAGTCGGCCCGACAGTCGCTCTGGTGTTAACTAAGCGGCTCTCATGAGTGTCGTTTGGTGCATCAGGGAGGAAAGTCCGGGCTCCATAGGGCAGAGTGCCAGGTAACGCCTGGGAGGCGCGAGCCTACGGAAAGTGCAACAGAGAGTAGACCGCCTAAGTATTCGCAAGAATGCCGGTAAGGGTGAAAGGGTGCGGTAAGAGCGCACCGCGCAACTGGTAACAGGCTGCGGCATGGTAAACCCCACTCGGAGCAAGACCAAATAGGAATCCATTGGTGCGGCCCGCATCGGATTCGGGTAGGTCGCTCGAGGTCAGTGGTGACACTGATCCCAGATGAATGACTGTCCACGACAGAACCCGGCTTACAGGCTGACTCCGTTTTTATCCCTTCGTATATTTTTATACATCGCAACTGTGTGTGATCAGCATTAACCTGCTTTGCGTTTTATCGCGCTGCCCACACCAAGTCCTGCAAGCGCCATAATCATGAGCCATACGCCGGATGGCTCAGGTACATCAACACTGAATGCATAATAATAAGTCGCAGAGTTTTCTGACCCCAGAATAATAGAACCAACATTTTCATTGGTTAGATCAAATGTGTGGTTAAAGCCTGAAATCGGGATGCCAAAATCGCCAGTGTAGCCATGCGATGTAATATATTCATGCCGGATGAAATCACCGTCAGGAGTAAAAAGAAATACACACTGTGGTGTGCCATTGAAGTCTTCCGCCTGAAATACGAATCTCGATACTGGCCGTGAGAATGTTATTGCAATTGCTTGATAGGATGATTCTTCTGCAGAAAAAACATTTGGTGAGTAACTATGTTCCAAATAGAGATCGAGCAAATTATTGGTTCCAGAGTGACCGTCTTGATTGCCGAAGTATTGGGTGTGATTTCCTCGAAATTCAGTGTTTGATTTGTTGACAATCAGCGGCTCAAAGCTAACAGGTTGATATTGTTTTTTACTCACCCAATTTAATGTCGCCATTTCGCCAAATATATTGGTCGCGTTATCACCAATGGCGAGATGGTCGGCGCTCACATGTCCCCCCAAAGCCTTGGTGGCAAATGTAGTTGCGATTAAAAAAACTAAGATAAGTTTGTGCATCATGAACTTCCTGGTTTAGGAGTGTATTGCTCATTGTCCCATTGGAGCGCTCATTTAATCTGCTGTTTTGATCATACATTTCGATTATTTGCAAATCAAACACAGCAAATCTTGCCACTAAAGCGCTCCCTGGGTTAGTCTGCCTGCATAGGCGCATTGCCAAACGTATTTAAGAATATATCTCGTAATAATATGTTATCCCGTCGGTAGGTTGTGATTTGTTGTCTGTTTAACGATCTTATAGATCTAATTCTTCTATATCCCCGCAATTAAAACGGCAAAATAATTTCAAACTTAATGTTTTACATTAAGTTGCGCGCCTATCATCTTGTTTTTATTGTTCAAGATTGATTTTCTGTTGCGTTTGTTAAGCCTTTTCCCTTCCCGTTTGGCGAAGTTTCTTGATTTTTCCAGTGATTTTCCGCTTCTTTCAGCAATTGCTTGCTTGACTTTGCATCGTCCCGATTTATAGTGAGCGTCGTGGGGAAATGTGGATTTTTGTGGATTTTTGTGGAAAATAAACCCGATAAGTGGTGAAGCGTGTCCGATTTAACAGGTAGTCACTCCATCAGCATGGACCCCAAAGGTCGCATGGCGATACCAGCGCGCATCCGCGATTCGCTGGCGGTGTCGGGTGCTGCGCGTTTGTGGATGACGGCCCACATGTATGAGCGCTGCCTACTGATCTACTCAGAAACCGAATGGCAGCCTGTAATAGCTAAAGTCCAGGCATTACCCGCCGGAAATGAGCACGTTCGCCGGATTCAGCGCCGCTTTATCGGTCAGGCAGTGAATCTTGAAATGGATGCGAACGGCCGTGTTCTGGTGCCTCCCACCCTGCGCGAATTTGCGCATTTAGATAAAAAACTCATGTTGGTTGGTCTGGGCAACAAGTTAGAGCTGTGGGACGAAGACAGCTGGAACGCCTTGATGGATCAGCCGGCTGAAGGCGATATGCCGGCCGACTTACAAAACCTCTCTTTCTAGGTGCTGGCGTGTCTGATTCCCTACATATAACCGTGCTCTTGAATGAGGCGGTCGCGGCGCTAGTCACTGATGTTTCTGGATTTTACATAGATGGCACCTTCGGGCGCGGTGGACACAGTGCTTTGATAATGCAGCAGTTGTCGGCGGACGGGTGCTTACTCGGTATCGATAAGGATTTAGCTGCGATAGCCACCGCCAAAACCCGCTTTGCCGATGACACTCGTTTTTCCATTGCTCACGGCTCTTTTGCTGAACTGGCGCAATTGGTGGCCGAGCGTGGTATGACCGGCAAGGTTGCCGGGGTCTTGCTGGATTTGGGGGTATCGTCACCACAACTGGATGAGGCGGAGCGCGGTTTTAGCTTTATGCAGGATGGTCCGCTCGATATGCGAATGGATCAGACTCGCGGCCAAAGCGCGGCCGATTGGATCAATAGCGCGAGTGAAAGCGATATTACCTGGGTATTTAAAGAATACGGTGAGGAGCGTTTTGCCAAGCGTATGGCGCGCGCAATTCTCGCCGAGCGCCAAAAATTACCGTTTACGCGTACTAAGCATTTGGCCGAAGTCATTAAAGAAGCAAATCCGGCTTGGGAGAAGGGTAAACATCCGGCGACCCGCGCGTTTCAGGCGATCCGCATTCAGGTCAATAACGAATTGACCGATCTTGATTCGGTGCTTGAACAGGCGTTGGAAGTGCTAGCGCCCGGTGGCCGTTTGGTGGTGATCAGTTTCCATTCGCTGGAGGATCGTGCGGTCAAGCGGTTTATTCGCAGGCAGGAATTGGGTGACCCGGTACCCAAGGGCCTGCCAATCCGCGATGACCAATTAAATAAACGTATGCGTTCGCTTGGCAAGGCGATCAAGGCAAGCGACGAAGAGGTGAGTATCAATGTGCGCTCGCGCAGCGCTGTTATGCGAGTGGCGGAAAAATTGTAAATCCCGGTTGTGCTTTTTGTATCACTAAGAACAACCAGATCAACTCGATAACTATCATAAGCTCCAGGGATTCCATGAACAGAAGTCGCCCATTACAACAGAAAATGCTATCGCCAGCCATGATGCTGGTGATGGCGTTGTTGTGGGTGGCATGTATCGCATCAGCCCTGGGTGTTGTTGCTACTACCCAGATAGTTCGCCGCGATGTAAATAGCCTTGAAACTTTGCGTCGCGAAGCGTCCCAATTGCAAGTGCAATGGGGGCAATATCTGCTGGAGCAAAGCACTTGGGCAGCCTATGGGCGCGTCGAAAATGCGGCTATCTCCGAGCTTAATATGATGGCCCCTACGCCGGAGGAGATAGTCATGATCTCCGGTAATCAAGTCATTGAAGATCAGGCTCAGGTTGAGCCTGCAGCAGGTGGGCAATGAGCCGTCCGTCTGCTTTTGAGCCGCGCACCGCGCGCCCTTCGGTCCAGCCTGCACGCAAGCCGTTAAAGGTGGCGCGCTGGCGTTTTTACGGTGTCGGTATTTTATTGGCGTTATTGGTGGTGCTGCTCATTGGCCACGTTGCCAGCCTGCAAGTTCTTCCCAATGCTGATAAAGGGTATGAGTTCCTGCAAGATCAAGGTGAATCCCGGACCTTACGCACAGAAGTTATTCCTGCGTACAGAGGGGTAATTACGGACCGTAATGGTGACCCACTGGCGGTGAGTACGCCAGTCTCCACGCTTTGGGCAAACCCTAAGGTGTTGTTGCAGGCACCCCATCGCTGGGGTGAGTTAACGCAGGCACTCCAGCTCAATAAAGCAGACTTGGAGGCGCGCCTTGCGCGCTATGGCACCAAAGAGTTTATGTATCTTCAGCGCCAAATGTCGCCCGAGGCCGCGCAAGCGGTTTTGGCATTAGATATTCCCGGTGTTTATGAGCAAATTGAGTATCACCGCTATTATCCGGCCGCAGAAGTAGCTGCCCATTTGGTGGGGATGACCGACGTAGATGACCGCGGCCAGGAAGGGATGGAGCTGGCCTATGATGCCTGGCTTACCGGTGAAAATGGAGCGAAAGAAGTCGTAAAAGATTTGCGCGGCCGTACGGTAAAAGAATTGCGCTTGGTGAAATCGGCGCGTCCTGGCCAAAACCTCACGCTGAGTATTGATCTGCGCCTGCAATATCTCGCTCATCGCGAATTAAAAAAAGCAGTGGAAGATGCAGGTGCAGTGGCTGGTTCGATTGTGATTCTGGATGTGCTTACCGGCGAAGTGCTCGCGATTTCCAACTTGCCCACCTATAACCCGAATGATCGCAGTCGTGCACGCGGTGCCGGTCTGCGCAATCGCGCCATCACCGATTTATATGAGCCTGGCTCAACAGTAAAACCCTGGGTGATTCTTGCGGCATTGGAGAGCGGCAAATTCAAACCGGAGGATATTATTGATACCAACCCCGGTTACATCATGGTAGGCAATAAAAGAATTCCGGATCATCGCAACTACGGTGCGATGGATCTGGCGATGGCGATTGCAAAATCCAGTAACGTCGCCATGACCAAAATCAGTTTCGCATTGGATACCAATACCGTGCGCGATATGTATGAGCGTTTGGGGGTGGGGCAGCCAATTGGCACCGGTTTTCCCGGCGAATCAGCAGGTCGTTTGCCTATATTCAAGCCAGCACAAAAAATTGAGCGCGCGAACGTTTCTTATGGTTATGCACTGAATAGCACGGTACTGCAAACTGTGCAGGCATACGGTGTTATCGCCACTGGCGGAATCAAGCGTCCTATTTCGCTATTGCGTGTGGATGCTTCACCGGAAGGCAAGCGTGTTGTTGAAGAAAAATACGCAGATCAAGTAAAAGAAATGCTGAAGCGCGTTGTGTCCGCCGAGGGGACCGGCAGCAAAGCGCGCGCGATTTCCTATTCCGTAGCAGGTAAAACCGGCACAGCGTTCAAAGCGGTGAATGGAAAATATTCCAGCTTGCAAATCAGTTCTTTTATTGGCATGGCGCCAGTTGATAATCCGCGCATCGTGGCCATGGTGGTGATTGATGAACCTAAAGGCGGCGGAATTATGGGCAACGGCGGTATTGTTGCGGCGCCTGCATTTTCGAAAGTGGCGGAAGACGCACTGCGTATGTTGCAAGTGCCACCGGATAATATTCGCGGTAAAGATGATAAATCTTTAATTGCCGAGCCTGCGATTAAATCTGTTCCCCAAAAGACTGCTCCCGCTGAGAGGTCAGAAACCTGATGGCCGCTCATAATCATGGTGTTGCGCTTGCGAATCTTTTACCGGATCTGGACTTGGATAAAGCAGCCAGTCTTGAAGTATCTAATTTATGCCTTGATACGCGGCATTTAAAAACCGGCGATGCGTTTGTTGCGCTCGCCGGTATTAAAGTTGATGGGCGCAATTTTATTGCCAAAGCGATTGAATTGGGTGCAGCCGCAATTTTGGTTGAGGCAGATAAAAATTGGCAGGGACTTGATTGGCTGGGAGCAGTGCCAGTCATTGCTGTTGAAAATCTACCGTCGCTGGTTAGTGAAATTGCCGGGCGTTTTTTTGGTGAGCCAAGTAAAAAAATCCAATTGATCGGAATTACCGGGACTAATGGCAAAACGACTTGCAGTTTATTGGTTGCGCAGTTGTTGGCACAGCTACAACAAAAATCAGCGGTAGTCGGGACTGTTGGCTATGGCTTGTTGGATACATCAATTGTTGCCCCTCTCGAGCAACAAATTAATTTGCTAACGTCGACCGGTTTAACAACGCCTGATCCTATTACATTGCAGCGTATTTTACGCGAGCTGGCTGATGCTGATGCCAAGGCTATTGCCATTGAAGTGTCCTCACACAGTTTGCAACAAAAACGTGTGACGGGTTTGCAATTTGCCAGTGCTATTTTTACCAACCTTACGCAAGACCATTTGGATTACCACGGTGATTTACAAAGTTACGGCAATGCCAAAGCGCAGCTTTTGCAAATGCCGGAATTGCGCACCGCTATTATCAACCTCGATGATGATTGGGCGGCAAGTCTGATACACAAGGCACCTGTAAATGTGCAAGTGTTTAGCTATTCCACAGAGAAAACAGCAGACATTTATGCAACCGATATTGAATTGCATGCACAAGGTGTACGAGCGCATATATGCACTCCATGGGGTGAAGCTGATATAGATTCACCGCTCCTGGGTCAATTTAATCTCAGTAATTTGCTTGCCGTGATTGCCGCTGTAGGGGCGCAAGGATTTGCCCTGCAGCAAATGCTGCCCTTCATCTCCCGGCTTGAGCCTGCGCCAGGGCGTATGCAGTTAGTCACAGTTGATTCTGCCTCGCAGGAAATTCAGGTGATTGTGGATTATGCACACACACCGGATGCGCTCAAAAATACCTTGGCTGCAATTCACCAACATAAAGCAGGGCGCGTCTGGACAGTATTTGGATGCGGTGGTGATCGCGATAGAACCAAGCGTCCACAAATGGGAAAAATTGCCGAGCGTTTAAGTGATTACGTTATCGTTACCAATGACAATCCTCGTTCGGAAGACCCTGCTGGCATCGCTGCAGAAATTGTGCGCGGTATGGGACATCCGAGTGGTTGTCTGGTTATTGCGGATCGTGCGCAAGCGATTGACTTTGCAGTGCAGCAAGCCAGGACGGGCGATATAGTTTTAATTGCCGGTAAAGGCCACGAGGACTACCAGATTTTTGCAAACCAAACTTTACCTTTTAGCGATAGTAAGCATGCGCGCTTATCGTTGCAGCGGCGTATCGCCAAACGTGACGCCAATAACCAAACCGCAGGGGCTCCCTTATGATCAAGCCTCTTACACTGAAGTGGGTTGAGGAATTTATCGCCACACATAAACCCTTGCGTGCAGTAACTGCACAATTAAAACAAGGTGATGTGGAGTTTACCCGTGTGAATACCGATTCACGCACATTGGCAGAAGGTGAATTATTTGTTGCCTTGCGCGGTGAGCGTTTCGATGCACACGATTTTATTAAGGATGCCGTTGCCAGGAAGCCTTGTGCTCTGGTGGTGGAACGTTTCTTTCCCGATATTAACTTACCGCAATTGGTGGTGAGCGATTCGCTTCTTGCGCTCGGACAAATCGCTGCGCTGAATCGCAGTTTATTTTTGCGTCCGATCATCGCCATCACCGGTAGTAGCGGAAAAACGACAGTAAAAACCTTGCTCGCTGGAATTCTGGCCGAGTGTGGCTCAACGCATGCTACCAAAGGAAATTTTAACAATCACATCGGCGTACCTCTGACTCTCTTGCAATTGGAGGCCCATCATGAATTTGCGGTGATTGAAATGGGCGCTAGCGGCCCTGGCGAAATCGAATACCTGTGTTCCCTCGCTAAACCGCAAATTGCCATGGTTAATAACGTGATGGCCGCGCATATCCAGGGTTTTGGATCGCTGCAAGGTGTGGCGCGCGCGAAAGGCGAAATCTATGCATCGCTGCCGACTACAGGTACAGCGGTAGTCAATATTGACGATCGTTTTGCCCCGGATTGGTTGGCTGGATTAACTAGCCGCCGTGTAATTCGTGTCGCATTTCAAAATCCCGACGCAGATTGTTTTGCGCAGGATATTGAACCCAGTGCAAACAGCATTGAGTTCTCCATTAATTTGCACGGCGCTGCGACCCAGGTCAGCGTGAATGCCCAAGGTGACCACAATGTGCGTAATGCATTGATGGCCGCAGCCTGCGCTTCTGCGGTGGGTGCAGACCTACAACAAATCAAACAAGGCTTGGCTGGCTTTGCTCCGGTTGCCGGGCGTATGAGCCGCCACATTGGTTTTAATAATGCGCATATTATCGATGACAGTTACAACGCCAATCCCGGTTCGGTGCGCGCCGCAATCGATGTCCTGGCACAAAAAAAACAGGGCGTGTTAGTGCTGGGAGATCTAGGTGAACTGGGTTCCGAGGCGCCGCAGTTGCATACCGAGTTGGGTGAGTATGCGCGCGCAAAAAAAATCGCACACTTATTTACGGTCGGTAAGCTCAGTGAAAATGCAACACGTGCATTTGGCGGCGGCGCATTGCATTTTATCGATCAACCAAGTTTGGTCGCCCACCTGAAAACTATTGCCAACAAGGACACTACGCTACTTATAAAAGGTTCGCGTAGCGCCGCTATGGATCTGGTCGTGCGCGAACTCTGTGATTCAGCGGGAGATACTCACTAATGCTGTACTGGCTATCAGAATACTTACAAGAATATCTGCGCAGCTTTGCAGTGTTTCAATATTTAACGGTGCGCGCCATCCTGGGCGTGTTGACTGCATTGGGCATTTCGTTGTTGCTCGGCCCCTGGTTTATCCGCCGGTTAACTGAATTGCGTATCGGCCAGGCAGTTCGTAACGATGGGCCACAATCCCATTTAAGTAAGTCCGGCACGCCCACCATGGGCGGGGCGTTAATTTTATCGGCAATATTTATCAGCACCTTGTTATGGGCAGATCTATCCAATCGTTACGTATGGGTGGTATTAATCGTCACGGCTATTTTTGGTGCAGTAGGTTGGGTTGATGACTACCGCAAAGTAGCGAAACGCGACTCGCGTGGTTTGCCTGCGCGGTGGAAATATTTTTGGCAATCCATTGCCGGCTTTGGTGCGGCAATATTTTTGTATTACACCGCGCAAAGTCCAGTTGAGACACAATTATTTATTCCGTTCTTTAAAAGTGTCGCGCTTGATTTGGGTTTGTTCTACATCGTTTTTACTTATTTTGTGATTGTAGGTACCAGTAACGCGGTTAATTTAACCGATGGTTTGGATGGATTGGCAATTATGCCAAGTGTAATGGTGGCCGGAGCTTTGGCATTGATTGCCTATCTCGCGGGCCATTCACAATTCGCCCAATATTTGAATATCGCTTACATTCCTGGCGCGGGCGAGCTGGCCATTTTTTGTTGTGCATTGGTTGGTGCTGGCTTGGGTTTCTTATGGTTCAACACCTATCCCGCGCAAGTATTTATGGGCGATGTTGGCGCGCTGGCGCTCGGCGCCGCGCTAGGTTTGATTGCAGTAATCGTCCGTCATGAAATTGTGTTGTTCATTATGGGCGGTATTTTTGTACTGGAAACTGTATCGGTGATCTTGCAGGTCGCCTCGTTCAAATTAACCGGCCGCCGTATTTTCCGTATGGCGCCCATCCACCATCATTTTGAATTAAAAGGTTGGCCGGAGCCGCGTGTAATTGTGCGGTTTTGGATTATCACCTTGGTGTTGGTATTGATTGGTTTGGCAACCCTCAAGCTTCGCTAGATGAATTTTTAGCCGATATTGATTAATGGTAGAGAGAAAACACTGTGTCCCAAATGATTGCCACCAGTAAAGTCAAAGCGATTATCGGTACCGGTATTACCGGTTTGTCGGTCGCACGCTTTTTGGCGGCACAAGGGCAGGCATTTGTCTTGCTCGATACCCGCAGCAATCCGCCTAACCTTGAGCAAATCCAACTGGAGTTTCCTGGTGTCACTATCGTTTGCGGTGAATTGGATTTGCATACGTTATTAGCGTGCGATGAAATCATTATTAGTCCAGGCGTTGCTGTTGCTACACCCGCAATTGAGCAAGCAAAAGCGGCAGGTGTTCCCGTTGTTGGTGATATTGAACTATTTGTGCGTGCTGCCAAAGCACCGATTGTGGCGATAACTGGCTCCAATGCTAAAAGTACTGTTACCACCCTCGTTGGCGAAATGGCCAAAACGGCTGGAATTAATGTTGCTGTCGGCGGCAACCTGGGGACACCTGCGCTTGAACTGTTAAATGATGCTGTCGAACTTTATGTAATGGAGTTGTCGAGCTTTCAATTGGAAACGGTTTCGAGGCTGAATGCCAAAGTGGCCACTATTTTAAATATCAGCGCTGACCATTTGGATCGCTACGAAAATATGCGCGCTTATATTCTCGCCAAACTACGGGTGTATTTTGGAGCAGAAAATATCGTTGTTAACCGCAAGGATGTCCTGACCCATCCACCGATGGCGGCAGGTATCAAACCGATCTATTTTGGTGGGAACGCGGATTTTGGCAGTTTTGGTTTGATCACCAACGAGGGTACTGAGTTCCTTGCAAAAAATCTCACGCCATTGATTGCGACCAGTGAGCTAAAAATTCGCGGTCGTCACAATGTGGACAACGCGCTGGCTGCATTGGCGTTAGGTGACGCGGCAGGCATTCCGATGGATGCCATGCTGTCTACTTTGAAAATTTTCAGGGGCTTGCGGCATCGCTGTGAATTTGTGATGGAAAAAGATGCGGTGGAATTTTATAACGATTCCAAAGGTACCAATATAGGTGCAACCCTTGCCGCTATTCAGGGGTTGGCGCGCGATCCGCAACAATTAATTGTGATTTTGGGTGGTGAAGGCAAAGGACAGGATTTTACTGAGCTGGCACCTGCTTTGCGCGCAATCAATAGCCGCGTAGTAATTATAGGGCGTGATGGCCCAATCATTGCCGAGGCGATCGGCGACGCGGCAAAAATAGTTTTTGCCAATAATATGCAGGACGCCGTCAACAAATCTTTCGCGATTGCTAATCCAGGTGATGCAGTGTTGTTGTCACCCGCCTGCGCGAGCTTCGATATGTTTAAAAATTACGAAGATCGCGGCGAGAAATTTTGCCTGGCCGTGAAGGAGTTAATCCAATCATGATTAACGCCACCACTTCTTTTAACCAATTGCCATTGAGCCAGCGTATTGACTGGTCGCTGTTGTGCTTGTGGTTTGCACTGATGTCAATTGGTTTAGTTATGGTGGCGTCGGCCTCGGTTTCTTTTGCTGCGCTGACGTACAACGATGCCTGGTTTTTTGCCAAGCGCCATGCTGTTTATATGTTGCTTGGAATCCTGTTGGCAATGTTCGTGGTCTGTGTGCCCATGAGTATCTGGCAGCGCTACGCTGGACATTTTTTATTGCTGACTTTTTTCTTGTTGGTAATCGTGCTTATTCCCGGCTTGGGTAAAAAAGTCAACGGTAGCCAGCGCTGGTTCAGCCTTGGTGTTATATCTATCCAGGTGTCTGAAATTGCCAAATTCTGTGCAGTAGTATTTTTTGCCAGTTTTTTTGCGCGCCGCTATCAGGAGTTACATTTTGGTTGGCAAGGTTTTCTCAAGCCATTGATGGTAGTTGGTGTATTTGTTGGTTTGTTGTTGCTGGAACCAGACTTTGGTAGTTCAGTAGTATTAAGCGCAACTGTATTTGCAATGATGTTTATTGCTGGTGTACGGATGCTGCACTTCCTCTTGTTAATAGTCATTGGTGTGGGGGGCTTGGCGGCAGTTGCAGTTCTCTCTCCTTATCGTATGCAACGTTTAATTACTTTCCTCGATCCATGGGCGGATCAATTCAACACGGGTTATCAACTTACCCAATCGCTGATTGGGTTTGGTCGGGGCGAATGGTTTGGTGTGGGCTTGGGTAATAGTTTACAAAAACTGTTTTTCTTGCCTGAGGCACACACGGATTTTATTTTTGCGATCATTGCTGAAGAATTTGGATTGATCGGGGCAATCGTTTTGATGGGAATATTTGCCGCATTAATCCTGCGCATTTTTAATGTTGCAAAGCAAAATCTTGCTGCCGGGAAAATGTTCCCGGCATTGGCGACATTTGGTATAGCGATTTTGTTTTCATTTCAGGTCTTTATCAATATGGGGGTTTCATCCGGATTGTTGCCCACCAAAGGATTGACTCTGCCGTTCATTAGTTATGGTGGCAGCAGCTTATTGATTTGCTGTGTACTGATGGCATTTGTTATGCGCGTGCAATGGGAACTTGCTGGGTTTACTCCGGCAGTACCAGAAGTTGTCAGGACCCCGCGTAGAAGCTTGGTGGAGGCAGCAATATGAATGCGCCTGCTACTAAAAACCTGTCAGTGTTAATAATGGCTGGCGGTACCGGCGGTCATGTATTTCCGGCATTGGCCGTTGCTGAGGAGCTGCGTGCACGCGGCGCGACAATCAATTGGTTAGGGACCGGGCGCGGAATTGAAAATCGTTTGGTTCCAGCCGCAAATATCAAGTTGCACCTCATTAAAGTAGAAGGTGTCCGCGGTCGCGGCCTTACAGGGTTATTGAAGGCGCCATTCTTGATTGTCTATGCATTGTTACAGGCCTTGGGTGTTATTCGCCACACTAAACCGGACGTGGTTTTGGGTTTTGGTGGTTTTGCTTCAGGTCCGGGTGGACTGGCTGCAAAATTATCAGGCAGTCCCTTGATCATTCATGAACAAAATTCGGTGGCGGGAACTACCAATCGTTTATTAGCAAAAGTTGCCGATAGGGTGCTTGCTGCGTTTCCTGATGCGTTTAGTGAAGTTGAAACTGCCCAGGTTGTTGGCAATCCGGTGCGTGAGCAAATAAAAAATATTGACGCCGTGCGCGACCGTTATACAGGACGTATGCAGCAAAAATTACCAATACAGTTATTGGTTGTGGGCGGAAGCCTGGGTGCTAAAGCCATTAATGAATTAATTCCACAGGCATTGGCAAAATTGCCGATTGAGTCGCGCCCAATAGTCTGGCATCAAACCGGTAAAGGTCATGCTGAAGCGACGACGGCTTTATATATGCAGCATCAACTCAACGCCAAAGTAACCGAGTTTATTGATGAAATGGCAGCGGCCTATGCCTGGGCCGACATAGTAATTTGTCGCGCGGGTGCGTTGACAGTGTCGGAATTAATGATGGCCGGTGTTGCCGCTATTTTAATTCCGCTGCCCAGCGCGATTGATGATCACCAAACGTTTAATGCAAAAAATTTGAGCGATGCCGGTGCGGGTATCGCGCTGGTACAAAAAGATTTAACCGCAGCAAAATTGGCTGCTTTGTTGTTAACCGAATTAGCTGACCGCCATCACTTGATGGCAATGGCGGGAAAGGCGCAGCAATTGGCCAAACCTTTTGCTGCCGTACAAGTGGCTGATATTTGTGAGGAGGTAGCCCGTGGGTAATTCTACGCAACAATCCATAGGTGATAGGGCCATAGGTGATAGGGCCATAGGTGAGAGTGCCATAGGTGATAGCCCCAAAGGTAATGGCCCCATAGGTCACTGCGTCCCGGAAATGCGTCGTATTCGTCGCATCCATTTTATTGGTATCGGCGGTGCGGGCATGAGCGGTATCGCCGAAGTTTTGTTGAACCAAGGGTATGAAATTTCCGGTTCGGATATTAAAGAATCCAGCGTGACCATGCGATTGGTCGCCAAAGGCGCAACGGTATTTATTGGCCACTCAGCTGACAATGTGCGCGATGCGGATGTGGTCGTAAATTCCAGTGCTGTTAACGCGAGTAATCCGGAAATGTTGGGTGCGCGCGAATTGCGTATTCCAATTGTGCGCCGTGCTGAAATGTTGGGTGAGCTGATGCGCTACCGTCACGGTATTGCGGTTGCAGGTACCCACGGTAAAACCACGACTACCAGTTTATTGGCATCCATTCTGGCGGCGGCAAAACAAGACCCGACCTTTATTATTGGTGGATTGGTAAATAGTACCGGCACTAACGCGCAATTGGGGGCGAGCCGTTATTTAGTGGCCGAAGCCGATGAGAGCGATGCGTCTTTCCTGCATTTACAGCCGATGGTGGCAATTGTTACCAACATCGACGCAGACCATATGGAAACCTATGGTGGCGATTTTTCCAAACTTAAAAAAACTTTTATCGAATTTTTGCACAACCTGCCCTTTTATGGTTTGGCAGTGCTGTGCGGTGAAGATCCGGTAATCCGTGACATTATCCCGGAAGTATCACGGCCGATTTTGACTTATGGTTTTGATGGACATTGCGATTTCCGTGCAATCAATATCAAGCAAGACAAAATGCATTCCGAATTTGATGTGATTCGTCCAGGCCACGATAAACCATTACATATTCGCATCAATATTCCCGGTATCCATAACGTGCTGAATGCAACGGCAGTCATCGCGGTGGCCACAGACGAAGGCATTAGTGATGAGGCGATTCAATCCGGCCTCGAAAACTTCCAGGGTGTTGGTCGTCGTTTCCAGGTTTATGGCAATTTTCCGGTGGGCGATGGCGAGGCAATGTTGGTGGATGATTACGGTCATCATCCACGCGAGGTAGCCGCCGTTATCAAAGCGGTGCGCGATGGTTGGCCTGAGCGTCGTTTGGTAATGATCTACCAGCCGCACAGATATACCCGTACACGTGATCTCTATGAAGATTTTGTCGAAGTTCTTTCGACCGCTGATGCGCTGATCATGCTGGAAGTATATAGCGCGGGTGAAGATTCTATTCCCGGTGCGGACAGTCGCCATCTCTGCCGCAGTATTCGCGCGCGCGGTTTAATCGAGCCAATCTTTGTGGAAACGGTAGATGGTGTTCCTGCAATCGTGAAAGACATAGTGCGTGCCGGTGACATAGTTATCACCCAGGGCGCGGGTAATGTGGGTGTTCTCTCCCCCGAATTAGCAAAACGTCAATTGCGTTAGAGGTTAATCAAGTGATGCAAGCTGTAACACTGCCGATCAGTGAAACATTGAAAAAAGAATTGGGCCGCGTAGGGGTGCTCTATGGTGGGCTGTCGGCTGAGCGCGAAATTTCCTTGCAAAGCGGTGCAGCAGTTATTGCTGCGTTAGTGGAGGCTGGCATTGATCATGTTGCTATTGATGTCGGCGACAATATTATTGCCGATATAGAGGCAGCAAATATTGACCGCGCGTTTCTAATCTTGCACGGCCCAGGTGGTGAAGATGGGCGTATGCAAGCGCTGCTTGAATTTTTAAATATCCCTTATACCGGCAGTGATGTTGCTTCATCGGCATTAGCGATGGATAAGTTGCGGACTAAACAATTGTGGCGCGGCGTTGATATTAATGGCCAACAAGGTTTGCCCACACCAGAATTCGCTGTGCTGACCAAAGGTTCGGATTTCCCCCGGGTTCTGGCGAATCTGGGTGGTGAAGTGATGGTAAAACCGGCCAATGAAGGTTCAAGTATCGGTATGTCGCGCGTTAATAATGCAGCAGCACTACAAGCTGCGTTTGAAACTGCAGCGCAATATCAGGGCAGTGTGTTGGTTGAGCAATTGATTGTGGGAGGTGAATACACCATTGCCATCCTTGATGGCGAAGCTTTACCTCCAATCAAATTGGAAACCAACCACAGCTTCTACGATTTCAACGCAAAATATATTGCGGAAGATACGCGCTACATTTGCCCGTGCGGTCTATCGCCGGAAAAAGAACAGGAATTGAAAACGCTTGCCCTGAATGCGTTTAACACAGTGGGTTGCCGCGGTTGGGGACGAGTGGATGTAATGGCTGACGCGCAACAAAATTTCTATCTTCTGGAAGTGAATACCGCACCGGGAATGACCAGTCACAGTCTGGTTCCAATGGCCGCTAAAGCGGTGGGGCTGTCATTTGCAGAGTTGGTGCTCACGATTTTGCGTGCAAGCCTCGCGGTAAAAACGTAAATGGCTATGTGTAATAAACATGCGTGATATGAAAAACGAGCGTATTGAGCCACGCATAGGCAGCGAACGGAAAGATGCTGAACTGCCGAAACCAGCACGCAATAGCCGTACTGTAGATTTTGGGTTCGATGATCGCAGTGAGCCAGTAGTTGAGAAGCGCATTGTGCGCGATGTGTTAATGGAAGCTCCGTCATCGCGCTATGTTGCACCGGATCTGCCAATTGTCCGTCAGGATGTTCCACCAAAACGCGAGCGCGGTTATACCAAAGCCTCCCCTCAAGGACGTAGGGGGGTAGGTATAAAACAAAAAACTGCTGGTGACGGGAAAAAATTTTGGCATTCGTGGAATTTTTCCTGGGTCAATCGCAAATTGGGTGCGGTTATTTTTGCGATTGGGCTGTGTATCGGGATTTATTGGATCAGCGGTCCTGTAGCCAAAGTGTTTGAGCGGCCAATTAAAAGTGTCGTGGTAGAAGGTGATTTCAACTTCATCACCAAACAGCGGGCCACTGAATTAATTAGCAATGAGATTGATGGTGATTTTTTACAACTGGATCTGATGCAATTGAAAAATGCATTGCTCAGTGATCCCTGGGTGGAAAAAGTAACGCTCAATCGCCGCTGGCCTGACACTTTGGTGGTAAAAATTACTGAGCAAAAACCGATAGCTCGCTGGGGTGATGGATTTTTAAATCAACGCGGGGAAATTATTCGCGTTGATGAAGCGGATACGTTGTCCGGTCTGCCCTGGCTGCAGGGAAGTGAAGCAGATGCGCCAGAAATTTTGCAGCAATATCAGGATTTATCGCAACTTTTGCGCTCGCGCGGGCTGGATGTAATCGCATTAAAGTGCGATAACAAAAAATCCTGGCGATTAACCATAAAAAATCATGTAGAAATTGCACTTGGACGCGATCAAGTGATGGAAAAAATACGTAGATTTGTTACTGTATATGATACGCATCTACGCAATGTTTGGATGGATGTAAGGGCGATAGATTTAAGGTACAGCAACGGAGTTGCGGTGCGGTGGGTAACTGACTCGGCGATGGCAAAAAAATACATTAAAAGCCAGTCGCAAGTGAAAGTACCTGCTGTCGTGACACCGGTTATTCCACACATTAATTGATGAAGAAAATCGCCAGTTGCTTGGAATTGGCTAACTACTGGCAAACGAGGTTTATTGAATGGCAAACGCTAGCGACAACAAAATGATTGTAGGCCTGGATATAGGCACATCCAAGGTTGTAGCTATCGTTGGTGCTATTACCCCTGAAGGCCAGTTGGAGATTGTCGGGATCGGCTCGCATCGCTCCAATGGTTTGAAAAAAGGCGTGGTTGTTAATATTGAATCGACCGTGTTGTCGATCCAGCGCGCGATTGAAGAAGCAGAGTTAATGGCCGGCTGCCAGATTCATTCTGTTTACGCAGGTATTGCCGGTAGCCATATCCGTAGTTTGAACTCACATGGAATTGTGGCGATTCGCGATCGCGAAGTGTTTTCACAGGATCTGGAGCGGGTAATTGATGCTGCCCAGGCAGTAGCGATTCCTGCAGATCAGAAAATCCTGCACATTTTGCCGCAAGAATTTTTGATTGATGACCAGGATGGAGTAAAAGAACCATTAGGCATGTCCGGAGTTCGCCTGGAAGCAAAAGTGCATTTGGTTACTTGCGCAGTAAATGCGGCCCAAAATATTGAAAAATGTATTCGTCGCTGCGGCCTGGAAGTGGAAGACATCATTCTCGAACAATTGGCTTCAAGTTATTCAGTGTTAACTGATGATGAAAAAGAATTGGGCGTATGTGTGGTGGATATTGGCGGTGGTACCACTGATATTGCGATTTTTAAAGATGGTGCGATTCGCCATACCGGTGTTATTCCAATAGCCGGCGATCAAGTGACCAATGACATAGCCATGGCATTGCGTACACCAACACCTAATGCCGAAGAAATCAAAATTAAATATGCCTGCGCGCTGGCCAAATTAACCAGCCCGGATGAAACCATAAAAGTGCCGAGTGTTGGCGATCGTCAGCCGCGTGACTTGTCTCGTCAGGCGCTGGCAGAAGTGGTAGAGCCACGTTACGACGAATTATTTACGTTGATCCAGGCAGAACTGCGTCGCAGTGGTTACGAAGATTTGATTGCCGCAGGCATTGTATTGACCGGTGGGACTTCCAAAATGGAAGGGGTAATCGAGTTGGCTGAGGAAATTTTCCATATGCCTGTTCGTCTCGGTGCCCCGCAAAACATTCGTGGTTTGTCCGACATAGTGAACAACCCAATTTATTCGACGGGCGTAGGTTTGCTGATTTATGCCATGAAACAACAACAGGGTAGTGGCCGCACATCGACTACTACCAAGGAATCGCAAGGTTCGATTTTTAGCAAGATCAAAAAAATATTCCAGAGCAATTTTTAACCAAATTTCATTTCACAGATTGAGTCAAGGGAAACAAAAGGGGTGTGGCCATGTTTGAACTAGTTGATAGCATTCATCAGAACGCAGTAATCAAAGTGATCGGTGTTGGTGGTGGCGGCGGCAACGCGGTCAAGCACATGATCGCGAGCAAAATTGAAGGCGTAGAATTTATTTGCGCCAATACTGATTCGCAAGCATTAAAAGATATTGATGCACGCACCGTATTGCAGCTCGGCAATTCCATGACTAAAGGTCTGGGTGCTGGCGCCAATCCGGAAATCGGGCGTCAAGCTGCGATGGAAGATCGGGAGCGCATTGCGGAAGTATTGCGCGGGGCAGATATGGTGTTTATCGCTGCTGGTATGGGTGGTGGTACCGGTACGGGGGCGGCTCCGGTTGTTGCCGAAGTTGCGCGCGACCTGGGTATCCTGACCGTTGCTGTGGTGACCAAGCCTTTTCCGTTTGAAGGTCGCAAGCGTATGGTAATCGCCGACGCGGGCATTAAGGAATTAGGCGAGCGTGTTGACTCGCTGATAACAATCCCTAACGAAAAATTGTTATCGGTGCTGGGAAAATCTACCAGCCTGCTCGATGCATTCAAAGCAGCAAACAACGTATTGCTCGGTGCAGTACAGGGGATTGCAGACCTGATTATTCGCCCGGGTATGATCAACGTGGACTTTGCCGATGTAAGGACAGTAATGTCCGAGATGGGCATGGCAATGATGGGCACAGGTCGCGCGACCGGTGAAAACCGTGCGCGGGAAGCGGCTGAAGCCGCGATTCGCAGCCCATTGCTGGAAGATGTAAACCTGCAAGGTGCACGCGGTATCCTGGTTAACATTACCGCCGGGATCGATTTGTCTCTGGGTGAGTACTCTGAAGTGGGCAGCATTATCGAAGAGTTTGCTTCAGGTGATGCAACTGTAGTCGTGGGTACGGTAATCGATCCGGAGATGACCAACGAATTGCGCGTGACTGTGGTAGCGACCGGTTTGGGAGTTGCAGCCAAAACTGCGGCACCGGTAAAAGAGTCCAAGCCAGCACCTACTAAGGTGATTGATAATACCCGTCGTGCAGCACCGCCGGTGGATTATGCAGCGCTTGATCGTCCGGCACATCTGCGCGCTAACGCTCATTCATCCAATGCAGCTGCGCTGGCAGCGCCGCTGGGTGATAAAGAGCTGGAGTATCTCGATATCCCGGCATTCTTGCGTCGTCAAGCGGACTGATAGGCTCTTCACTATAAGGGGGATTGCCAGTTTCAACTGGTTGATTCATCCCCCGGTTGGTAATATGCCCATGAAATCAAACCGTGTGAAACACATGGTTTATCGATAAGTAACTGTATCTTATGAGTTTTATCTAAGTTGCGGTCTATATTGAAACGGTTTGTAAAGTAAGGGGCATATCGATGATCAAACAACGCACGCTCAAAAATTCGATACGTACGACAGGGGTAGGTTTACATACCGGTGATCAGATTCATTTGACCCTTTTACCTGCACCTGTTGATACCGGTATAGTGTTTCGCCGGGTGGATTTGAATCCTCCAGTAGAGATTAAGGCAACCGCTAAAAATGTAGGTGAAACGACACTTTCGACTTGCCTGATCAAAGACGATGTCCGTGTTTCTACGGTTGAACATCTGATGTCAGCGATGGCCGGGTTAGGTATCGACAATGCGATTGTAGAATTAAATGCGCCTGAAATTCCGATCATGGATGGCAGCGCCGGGCCCTTTGTGTTTTTGATTCAATCTGCCGGTGTCCAGGAACAAAATGCGCCTAAAAAATTCGTTCGTATTAAAAAAGAAGTGACTTTGAAGGATGGCGACAAGTTTGCCAGTTTTATCCCTTTTGATGGTTTCAAAGTATCTTTTTCTATCGAGTTTGATCATCCGGTATTTAAAGACCGTCGCCCCCAAACCGAGCTGGAATTTTCCAGCTCGACGTTTGTAAAAGACATCAGTCGCGCACGCACCTTTGGTTTTATGCATGAAATAGAGTATTTACGATCCAAAGGTCTCGCTCGCGGCGGCAGTATGGATAACGCTATTGTGGTGGACCAATACCGGATTCTGAACGAGGATGGCCTGCGTTTTGAAGATGAGTTTGTGAAACACAAAGTACTCGATGCTATCGGTGATTTATACATGCTTGGTAATAGTTTGATCTGTGAATACCGGGCACATAAGTCGGGGCATTCGCTCAATAATCGGGTTTTGCGTCAATTGCTTGAACAACCAGATGCTTGGGAAATTGTCACTTTCGAGGAAAACCAACAATTACCTATCGCTTATATTCAGCCAATAGTGGCAGCTTAACTTTTATTTGGCGCAGTGTTCGTTTTGTGAACGCTGCCTAAATTTCCTCTTGTTAAAACCTTCCTATCTGTGCGATATTTCAGGCGTGCACCCATTTGGGAGCTATGCAAGGAGTCTCCGCACTGCCGGATTTCCCCCATGAAATCTATGTAACTAACTGTTTTGTAACGCTTTTAATTAGTGTTCCAATAACCGAAAAGCGTTTTCAATGGATGTACACATGCGTCTTGACAGGATGTTGGGTCGCGATCTGAAAGTCGAAATTTTTATCGAAAATCCCATCGGACAAACCCGAAGTGAATGATTTTTTACTAATAAAAAGTAGATTTCTCAATGAAGATTATTATCGTTAACAAAAATCATGCACAGGCTCGCAGTTTTACCCTGGGTGGGTGGACTCGCGCGTTCCTGTCTGTATGTCTGCTGGGTATTCCCACATTTGTTGGCGCTTGGGGTTATAGTTGGCTGGTATCAGATGAGCGTGATGGCTTTTTCAATACCGATACTAAAGCCTGGATGGACATTCTCTCGGCACGTGAATCTGAAATAGAACTGGAACGGGAAGCCTCGGAAGCGCAAATAGCGGCGCTCACTAGTAAAATGGGAGAATTACAGGCGCGGCTGATGCGGCTTGATGCCCTTGGTGAAAAACTCACCTCAGCGGCCAATCTGGAGCAGGGTGAATTTGATTTCAGTCGGGTTCCTGCCCTTGGTGGTCCCTCTAAAGCAAGTCCCGATACACTTTATTCCACCCCCGATTTTTTTGCTGCGATCGATCAACTTTCCCAGCAAGTCGATAGCCGCGAACAGCAACTTAATACCATTGATGCATTGCTCGCCAATCGTAGCTTGCAACAAGAAACATTACTTTCCGGCGCACCTGTAGCCAATGCGTGGGTATCTTCACGTTATGGTTATCGTAAGGATCCCTTTACTGGTAAGACAGAATTCCATTCAGGTATAGATTTCACTGCCCGCCAAGGCAGTAAAGTCAGTACTGTTGCCGCTGGCATTGTTAACTGGTCCGGCCGCCATCCTGAATATGGCAACATGGTTGAGATCAAGCACGGCGATGGTTTGGTTACCCGTTATGCCCATAACAAATCCAATCTTGTTAAGGCCGGTGATGTAGTAAAAAAAGGCCAAGTGATTGCCCTGTCGGGGTCAACCGGACGGTCAACAGCGCCCCATGTCCACTTTGAGGTCTACAAAAATGGCCGGGTAGTTGATCCCGCCAGTTACATTCGCCACACCACTCGCTAAATTCACATCCTCAGCGCGACAGCATATTTCAACTTGCTTTAGTCGGCACCTTCCTATTTACTTGCCAGCTTTGCCTTAGGGCATTTTTGCGTTATTTCGACTGCATTTTGCTGCGCAATATTTATTCAGTTTATTGGATTTTACGGTATAAAAAATGATCGGTAAGTTAATCAAGGCAGTTTTTGGTTCAAAAAATGAGCGTGAATTGAAGCGCATGAATAAAGTTGTGCTGCGTATTAATGCACTTGAACCTGATATGCAAAAGCTCAGTGATGAGCAGCTAAAAGCAAAAACCGTTGAGTTTCGTGAGCGCTACCAAAAAGGTGAGACGCTTGAGCAATTATTGCCGGAGGCATTCGCGACTGTACGTGAGGCCGGGCGTCGTGTATTGGGTATGCGCCATTTTGATGTGCAAATGATTGGTGGCATGACTCTGCATGAAGGCCGTATCGCGGAGATGCGTACCGGTGAAGGGAAAACGCTGGTATCTACTTTGCCAAGTTATCTCCATGCATTGGCAGGCAAGGGGGTTCATATTGTGACGGTGAACGACTATCTGGCGAGCCGCGATGCAAACTGGATGATGCCACTTTATGAGTTTCTCGGGATGACCGTTGGCGTAATCCAATCCATGCAACCCCAAGCCGTTAAGCGGGCCGCCTACGCTGCCGATGTAACTTACGGCACTAACAACGAATATGGTTTTGATTATCTGCGCGATAATATGGCCCTGAGTAAGCGCGACAAAGTTCAACGTGAACTTAATTTCGCAGTTATCGATGAGGTGGACTCAATCCTTATCGATGAAGCGCGCACGCCGCTCATTATTTCCGGTGCGGCGGAAAACAGCGCGGAAATGTATAAACGTGTTAATCAGTTAGTGTTAAAACTGAAGCGGCAAGTTGATAACGGCGAAGATGGTGAGCGCCGTGTTATTTCTGATCCTGGCCACTTTACCGTTGATGAAAAGTCGCGTCAGGTTGAGTTAACGGAAGATGGACATCAAAAGGTTGAGGACTTGTTAATACAAGCCGGATTATTGCAGGCTGATCAAAATCTCTATGCTGCTAATAATCTTTCTTTATTGCATCACGTAAATTCGGCATTGCGTGCACATGCTTTATTTCACCTTAATGTGGAATACATTGTCCAGGAAGGGCAGGTCGTATTAATTGATGAGCACACGGGCCGTACCATGCCTGGCCGCCGTTTGTCTGAAGGCTTGCATCAGGCGATTGAAGCGAAAGAAGGAGTGGCGATCCAAAGCGAGAGCCAAACTCTGGCCTCTACAACTTTCCAGAACTATTTCCGTCTTTATCCAACTTTGTCAGGTATGACCGGTACGGCAGATACTGAAGCTTATGAATTCCGCGAAATTTATGGCTTGGACGTAGTAGTCATTCCCACCAATAAAACAGTGCAGCGCCTGGATTTGAACGATAAGGTGTTTTTATCGCTTGAAGAAAAATATCAGGCTATTGTCGAAGACGTTAAATTATTTCAGGCAAAAAATGCTCCTATCCTGGTAGGTACTGCTTCGATTGAAACGTCGGAGGAAATGTCGCGCCGCTTGACGAGCGCCGGTATTAAACACCAGGTACTCAACGCGAAGTTCCATGCACAGGAGGCAGAAATTATTGCTCAGGCCGGGCGCCCTGCAGCGGTGACTATTGCAACGAATATGGCCGGTCGTGGTACCGATATTGTGTTGGGCGGGCGTTGGGAATCTGATATCGCAAAACTCGAAAATCCGACCCAGGAACAAATCGACACCGTTAAAACGGAATGGAAGATTCGTCATGACGCTGTGTTGGCGGCCGGTGGCTTGCACATCATCGGTACCGAACGGCACGAATCACGTCGCATTGACAACCAATTACGCGGCCGGGCTGGTCGTCAAGGCGACCCTGGTTTAACCCGTTTTTATTTGTCACTTGAAGATAATTTAATGCGCATTTTTGCCTCGGAGCGTGTGCGTAATTTTATGCAAGCGTTGGGGATGGAAAAAGGCGAGGCGATAGAGCATCGCATGGTGAATAACGCTATCGAAAAGGCACAGCGTAAAGTAGAAGGACGCAACTTTGACATACGTAAACAGTTGCTTGAATTCGATGATGTTGCTAACGACCAGCGCCAAATTATTTATCATCAGCGCAACGAATTGTTGGATGCTGATTCCATTCGCGAAACCATCACGGCGATTCGTACAGAAATCGTTGAAGACTTAATCAATGGATTTATCCCGCCTGAGTCGATCGAAGATCAATGGGATGTACCTGGATTAGAAAAACAACTTGAAGTGGATTTCGGTTTGCGCTTGCCCATTGCCAAATGGCTGGAAGAAGATACTCGTTTGCATGAAGAACCCTTGCGTCAGAAAATTCTCGCTGAGGTTCAAGCTGCCTATGATGCGAAGTGCGAACGTGTTGGCGACATAATGCTCGAAATTGAAAAACAGGTAATGCTGCAGGTGTTGGATAATGCATGGAAGGATCACTTGGCGACGATGGATCATTTGCGGCAGGGAATTAATTTGCGCTCTTATGCGCAAAAGAATCCAAAGCAGGAATATAAACGTGAAGCTTTTGAGCTTTTCCAAAGTTTATTAATGACGGTGAAGCGCGAGACTGTGAATTTGATGGCGCGCGTTGAGCCAATTTCGCGCGAGCAAATGGAGGAGATGGAAAATCAGCGCCGCGAAGAGTTGGCCCGCCAAAAAATGCAACTTCGCCATGATGAGCTTTCTACACTGGGTCAACCGGAAGAACTACAAGCACCGGCTCCTCGCACTCAAGTTGTACGCGAAGGTCGTAAAATCGGACGCAATGATCCATGTCCCTGTGGCTCAGGCAAAAAATACAAAAGTTGTCACGGTTCGCTAGAGTAATTCCATTGATGGTGCTCGCTTTGTAATGACATTTTGTAATGGCGTTTGCATTAGTAAGGCGCGATGTATTCAAGTGTGATTAATCAAGCCGTTTGATCCTGAAAAATATCGAGATTTATATTATGGCCGTTGGTGAATATCCTTTTCCTTACATGCACCCCGTGAAGGGTGTGAAGTTAACTGCTGTAAGTGCAGGCATTAAAAAAGTCGGGCGACGCGACGTAGTGTTATTTGAGTTGGCAGAAGGTAGCAATGTCGCTGGTGTGTTTACCAAAAATGCATTTTGTGCAGCTCCGGTTACGGTTTGCAGGGAGCATCTTGCGGCTGCACCTATCCGTTTCCTGATAATCAATTCGGGTAATGCAAACGCATGTACTGGCGAGCAAGGCTTGTTAGATGCAAAAGCAACTTGTGCTGCTATCGCAACCTTAAAAGGCGTGAAACCTGAGCAAGTCCTGCCGTTTTCCACGGGTGTTATCGGCGAGCCATTGCCGGTACAAAAAATCGTCGCAGTTGTGCCTGAAGCATTGGAAAAAGCCAATGAAAATGGTTGGGATGATGCCGGCGCAGGCATTATGACAACCGATACTCGCCCTAAAGGTTACAGCCAGCAATTTGAATATCAAGGCAAAACCATTACAGTCAATGGTATATCCAAAGGCGCCGGTATGATCAAACCCAATATGGCAACTATGTTGGGTTATATCGCCACTGATGCAAAAATCGCGCAATCGTTATTGCAGGATTTAGCGCGCGAGGCGGCCGATAAGTCATTTAATCGCATCACTATCGATGGCGACACTTCTACAAATGATTCCTGCATTTTGGTAGCGACTGGTCAGATAGATTTACCTGAGGTCAGTGAAGCCAGCGGTGAGCTTTATGAAAAGCTGCGTGACATAATTTTGGCAGCGCACGTCCATCTTGCAAAAAGTATTGTGAGTGATGGTGAAGGCGCAACCAAGTTTGTCACCGTTGCTGTAAGTGGTGGTGCCAATCGCGATGAATGCCTGGATGTAGCTTATGCAGTTGCACATTCACCCTTGATTAAAACTGCACTTTTCGCTTCAGATCCAAACTGGGGAAGAATTGTTGCGGCGATTGGGTATGCTGGTGTTCCTGAATTGGATGCAACAAAAGTCCGTGTTCATTTAAATGATACGTTAATTGTCGAGCACGGTGGTCGTGCTAAAACCTATACGGAAGAGCAGGGTCAGGCGGTCATGAGTCAGGCTGATATCGCTATCAAGATCCATTTAGGTCGCGGTGATTTTGCCGAGACGGTATGGACTACTGATCTCTCTTATGAATATGTCCGCATCAATGCGGACTATCGTTCTTGATTAACTCATAAGCTGCTGTGACCAAGTTAGTTCATGTTGCCGTCGGTGTTATTGTTAATGCTGATGGCAACATTTTAATTGCCAAGCGTCCGCTCGATGCCCATCAAGGTGG
>JAJQJO010000158.1 GCA_021323495.1 Cellvibrio sp.
CCATCCAGCCCGCCGTGCCACCTCCAACAATCACCACATGTTTTACTTTCGTTAGATAATTCATTCTGTGCTGCTATCCGTTATTGCCTTATCGGAACCCACTATCGATTCAGCTGGTTTTGCAAACGCGCGCGAATTTTTCGGACATTATCATCCGTTAATTCACCGATAACACCCTGCGCTTGTTCGGGAATATGTTGGAAATCCGCTTTTTCATAATCAAAAACATAATGATCAAACATCAATTTCCATGCCTTGCGTTGTGCTTCCGACAAACCACGGATAGATAATATGGAGTGATAAAGTGCATCTACTGCTTTGCCAAAATGGGCAGGCACATCCATAAACCAGTAGTTTACCAATATATTCAAGGCACCAAGGCTCTCTACATGGTGCCACCACATACTGGGAATAAAAATGCCATCACCCGGTTCAAGGTCAGCGACTTGTGCGTGGTTTAAAGCTTCTTTGAATTTGGGAAATTTTTCAAAATCGGGATTATAAAAATCCACCAGACTGATCGCTTGCCCGGCTGGGGTTTTATCCAACGGACCCACATATAAATTTTCCATTTGCTCAAAAGGAAATAGTGTAAACCGACGGCGCCCTACTACCGAACAGGCAATATTCAATGGACTGTCCCAATGCGCGGCAATGCGGCATTTATTGGACAACCAGATACTGACCAGCGGATTATATTGATCCAGACCCAAATCGTTATGGGTACGGAAACCGGGCAAATAATTATCCACGCTGGTTGAGCCAATATAAATAGCGGGCGGTTGTTGGTTACCGCTGTGCAGGGCTAATTGTTTGAGTGCAAAATCCAGCTTGGTAGAAACTGTGTCGTAGTTAAAGCCGGTCAGTTTTTCATCGTAAAAAATACGCCCGTTATTTTCCGGCTTGCCCAAAAAAGCTGCCACCTCCTGGCCTTGATAGTATTGCAGTAAATATTTTCCAGCCGCTTCGTTGGACGCAAGCCCAGCTTGGACAATAGGCCAGGAAGCAGCCAGGCCTTTTAAGACCAAAGGTTCAGGCGAGGCAAATACTTCCTCCGGAATCTGGCCGGGTGCACAACCCCGGATAACGTTGACTTTTTTATCGATGCTGATCATGCATTGTATAACGTGTTATGGAGCATTTTGTTGGATCCGGGTTTCAATACGGGCAATCAACTTCACCACATTGGAATGTGAAGCCAACATCATGTAAATAAATTGCAGCAAACCTTTGCTATGCAAATCACTTACTGCATTGCCATCCAACGCGTTTAATTTTTCTTCATTGATCGTATAGAAACCTGCCAGATTATTGCGATTTCCATTTTTTAACGTGATTTCCAGTGTGACCACTTCCAACAACTCATAGTGCAATAATACATCGATAAAACGTTCATTCAGTTCTGTGCCGTATTGGATGTACTTCAACAACTCGACAACCGAATCCAGATAAGCCGAATAGCCACCATGGGGTAAGAACACGGCATCGCCTTGTGTTTCATTCACACGCGGGCTATCCATATCGACATACACCATCCTGCCTGGTTGGTTGTTATCCTGCCCCGGCTTGGTTGCTTGTATGCCAATCAGGAACGGCCTTCTTTTTATTGACGCAGGAATATATTGGGCATCCCATCCGCGCTCGGATAAAAACAGATTTTCATTTTGGCGCAACCCTAATAATGCAACAGGGATAAATTTTCCATTCTCGGGGTTTTTCTGGAAGAAAATCGGATATTCATTTTGGATTGCACGAAATTCATGCGCAAAAGTGATTGCCGACATTTCGTTGTCGCCATACCGGGGATAATAATCCCGGATGACGCGCAGGTTTTTATGGGCAACATTATTAAGCAATACAAAGTTAGGCATAGCAAACCCCGGGTTATTTTATATTTTTTGCAGACCGTGCTCTTTAATCTTTTCAATCAATTCTCGATTTGGTTGCAATACCTTGGCCAATTGTTGGATAGTTTTTCCGTTCTCCATGAACAAATTTTCCGCTTGGTGTAATTTACTATTGTTTTTATTACCAGGTGCATCAATTGTATGGCTCATCCCATAATAAATGTATTGGTAGCTCGCCGACGGGAACATTTCAATCCTGAGAGTTTCATCGTGTAGCCAAGGTGATTGGAATTTCCACAACTCCAACAATTCTTGCAGATTTTCAGGTATGGATTCGCTCCGGCAATTATCAATCCAATAATCCGTATCGGTCCGTTTGGTAAGCACATAATGCAATTTTAAAAACTCAATGATGCGCTGCCAATGATGGGAAAGAGCGCTATTAAAACGTTTTGCCACAATATCCATGGTCGATCTGTTTGCGGGAAATTGATCCGCAATCATTTTTGCGGAGAGTTCAATCAACACCAGCGCCGTTGCTTCAAGCGGTTCAATAAATCCTGCTGCCAAGCCAATCGCAGCACAATTCTTATACCAAAAAATTTCCCTATGGCCAGGATTAATGGAGATTTTCCGGATCGCCATTGATTCTGCCATTTTCTCACCAACAGCAGGCTGGATATAGCTACGCAGCTCTTGTTCTGCTCGCTCAATCGTAGTGTGGGCACTGGAAAAAACATGGCCGACACCGCGGCGCGATTGGATACCTATATCCCAAATCCACCCGGCAGTTTGCGCGGTGGATAATGTGTGCGAGGCGATATTATCTGTTGTTGACGAGTAAGGAATCTGCACAGCCAGGGCCGTATCATTAAACAGGATATTATTGCGCGCTATAAAAGCAATCCCGTAATGTTTGCCTAACAGCAGCGAACCAAGGCCGGTGCAATCAATAAAAAGATCGCCGGTAACATCGCCCTGTAAATCCGTTGTTACCGATTGAATATCGCCATTATCCCGCGAATTGATTTGCGTTACATTCGCACGGATATAATTCACGTCCAATTTTTCAACACAATGCTTGTGTAGGAAGGGAGCGAATTTACCCGCATCCAAATGATAGCCGTAATTCAATACACCCCCATATTCCGGGGTTGTAATCAGTTTAGGTGCAAGCCCCAAATCGCAAATGGCACCCTGCGGGCAAACCGCATTGGCAAAATTGATTTTTTCTTTAAAGGGCAACCAGAAAGGTGCCAGGTCTATCTCATGATATTTGGCGGGAACGGTAAACGGATGATAATAGTCATCCTCTGCGGACAAGCTCGTCCAGCGGGAGAATTTTGAACCCTGTTTAAAACTCGCATCGCATTCGCGAAAAAAATCAGTTTCCGAAACGCCGATCAACTGCAGGGTGGAACGCATGGTAGGCCATGTGCCTTCACCTACACCAATCGGGCTTATATCGGGTGATTCAATGAGCGTCACCTGCACCTGGCCAAGCCGCGAAGCCGCAATAATTCCAGCCGTTAACCAACCAGCGGAACCACCACCAACAATAACAACCCGGGTTACTTGATCAGACATAGGAGAACCACGTACAACCTTATTGTAATTTTTATCGAAAAGGATATCGAATAGATCAAATGGACACTTCAGTGTGAAAGAAGCCGCTGTCACCAGCGGCTTCTTCGTTAAGGCCTTTACTAACTCTAGACCAGATTAGAAGCTGTAACGAGCGCCCAGGTTATAGCGCGCACCAGTTTCAATGTAATTGAACGTCATACCTTTGTTACGACCATAGGTACGCGTCGTTTCTTCGGTAATGTTCAGACCTTCAAGTGACAAGGTCAGGTTGTCAGTAACATCGTAACTTACGCTTGCATCAAACTGACCATAGGCTTCGGTGTAACGCGGATTACCACCACCACCGGACAGGAAGTCGTCACGCCAGTTGTACGCAAGACGCACCTGCAAACCGTCTTTATCGTAGAAACCGATCAAGTTGGCCGAATCACTCAAACCATAGATTGCAAACTGGCTAGCCTTGGACACGTTGTCATACTCGGTATCGGAATCCACTTTGGTGGCGTTAGCCTGGAAACCGAAACCTGATTCACCAAAGGTTTGCTGAATTGCGATTTCAATACCATCAATCGATACATCTTCGTTATTGACTGGACGAGACACTTCGAATGGTAAAATCGGATCTTCAGGTAACGCGAATACGAAATTATTCGCGGCGTCTACGCTGGCAGGATAGTTGGCGACAATGTAATCGTTGATATCGCCCAGATCATTGCCCACCGCGGCAACAGCAGCCTGCCATCTTGGACCGTTAACAGGAGTATGGAAACCGCTGTCTTGAATGACTTCAGGCGTACCAGTTCCAACGAAATCAATGACATCCTTCTTGAACAAGCCGACCGACACATAGCTGGAATCAGCGTAATACCACTCTGCCGATATATCGTAATTGGTTGATTCCATTGGATTCAAGTCTGGATTCCCGGCCGATGCAGAACCCATGCTGATACGCGGTGCTGTGCCCCAAATAAAACCACCTTTGAGGTCGTTGTAGTTGGGGCGGGCAATGGTTTGGCTGTATGAAGCACGAGCTTTGATGTCATCGCTCAGCTCGATATCAAAATCCACATTCGGCAAGGTTTTCGAATAGCTACCAGTGGTTGTGCCATACTCAAAATCACCCGTGGATATCAAGGAATACTCATTACCACTATTCCATCGGATATAAGGTGTGTAGGCAGACACATTAGCCGTTGACTCAACATCCGTCGTTTCATGGCGAACACCTACCGCCAGGTTAGCCGGCATACCAGCGATCTCTGGTTTGAAACCAAATTGCACATAGGCAAAATCAGACGTTTCAACCGTAGTTTGCTCGTCGAATCCATCATTATTTAACTTTGGATCTCTGGTCGTGCAATACGCTCGGGGACAAATATAACCATTAGCGGTGTCAACAGTATCTGAACCATAAAGCTCTGCGCCAATGGCCAAAAGTTCGTTCCAGTTACCCCGAACAAAGGTATTTTGGAAGTTCGGGTTTTTAACCGCGCCGTTATCAAAATAGTTCGATAATTCATCAACAATCCAGTAAGACTGCGGAATATCGCCAACACCGTTCCCATTCTGCACACCAGACCAACTACCCTGGTTTTGCATTTGACGGCCAAGGAAGAAATAGTCGTTGGTGATTTCGTTGGTACCAAGGCCAGCTTTAATGTTGTCTATAAAACTGTCATCAAACGTATAGGTACCTTTCAATTGGTATTCATCAACCGATGATTCCTGCTCCTGGATACGGAAAATGTTATTGGTCAATTGCTGGATAGCAACATCGGGCGTCGCCGAGGTGCGGCCATCTTCATAACCAACAGAAAGAACGGGAAACTTGCCGGAGAGATCCAAGGAGGGTCTGTATTCATCGATAGTCCCAATGTTAAATTGGTTGTTACCGCCCCACTTACCGTTCGGACCAGAGAAAGAATCCGAGTTGTGCGCATCCAACTCCAATGCCAGGTTATCGGTCGCATCCCACTTAACGTTCAACCCTGCTGAATTAAGGTCTGATTTAGTCAGGTTATGCTTAAGAATGCCGTTAATTTCATGCTTACCAGAATTCTCCGTATAGGAAAGCGGATAGGCTGGATTGGTATCACTCCATTCAATATCAATATCGCTAGTCCGGGTAAACCAAAATCCAGTACCAAATTGGTTGGCTTCGTTTTCTTGCTGTACATAAAGGTAATCCGCAGTAACCGTCAGTTGCTCAACCGGTTGATATTGGAGCGTAAGCTGACCGTTTAAACGCTTGCGGTTTACCTCATTGACCGTGTACATAACCTCTGAAGGAATTGCATAAGCCCTGCCATCTCCCGGTTGATTTTCCGCCGGGATATTGGCCCAGTCACCACCGTCCGAGGAATGGACAAACCAATCACTGACGCCGGCGTTGCGCTCGCCGCTGTTACGCTCCTGATAGCTACCGGTTAATGCGACGCCAATAGTGTCATCAGCAAAGGTGTTGCTAAACAAGCCTGATACTTCCGGAGTCAGGTCGTTCTCCAGCGCTGAAGAATCGTCATACACTGCCTTGCCGCCAAGAACCGCTTTCAAGCCCGGGCTGTTCAAGGGACGCGGGGTAGTGATATTGATCAATGCACCCATCCCGCCAGACTGCAAATCGGCACGACCGGTTTTGTAAACCTCTACCCCGGAAATACCTTCAGAGGCCAGGTTGGCAAAGTCAAACGAACGGGTGGTACCAAATGATGCTGCCGGCATCTGGCGATTATTCAAGGTAACCAGGTTGTAATCACCTGCCAAACCGCGGACAGTTACCTTACTACCTTCACCGTTGACACGGTCGATAGACACACCGGGAATACGTTGCAGGGACTCTGCGAGGTTGGCATCGGGCATTTTACCGATGTCTTCAGCGGAGATTGCGTCTACCACACCGCTGGCTTCGCGCTTGACATCCATTGCACGCTGCAAGCTGCCTTTAATACCGGTAACCAGAACTTCTTCTACAGTGCCGTCGTCTTGTGCCATCGCTATGCCACTAAACCCAGCCAAAGCGTAGGTAGCAATAGCGCTTGCTATGATCTTCTTCTTAAAGTTGATTGGTCTTTGCATGAACTTAATCCTCGAACCGTTTATTGTTATCGTAACTAGCTGAGAGGGGTCGCTATCCTGGGATTGTCGTATCCCTAAAGCCAGTTACCATACTGGTCTTGCCTTTGTATGAATTATTCGCAGTGACTGCTCCTAATCCTGCTTGATAGTTACAAATTCGCGCCAAACTCGCGTCCGAGTAAGGCACTAATGACCAACATGGGAAGTTCAGGTAATTTTATTTATTTGTATAAATCTAAAAAAAATATGCAAATCAAATAGTTAAAAATATCCAGTCAATGATTAACCGGCTAAAAAAACATTGCCGGAGATCGGAAGATTTCCCAGTTTTAGACCGCGTTCTAGGAAAATTTTTAAAGTTGTACGCACAAATTTCAAACAATAAAAAACCCGGCAAGCCGGGTTTATCGGATAAAAGATTATCTAGCGCTACAACACCGGACTTATTCCAGCAAACTGCGCAGCATCCAGGCAGTTTTTTCGTGCAGCTGAATTCGCTGGGTTAATAGATCTGCAGTGGCTTCATCGCTGCAGGCCTCTGCTGACGGATAGAGCGAACGCGCGGTACGCACGACTGCTTCTTGCCCCTCCACCAACAACCGAATCATATCCTGCGCCTTGGGAATCCCCTCCTCTTCTTTGATACTGCTAAGCGCGGCGTATTGTTTGTACGTGCCCGGTGCAGGAAAGCCCAGGGACCGAATGCGTTCAGCCACTACATCTACCGCGAGGGCCAGCTCGGTGTACTGGGTTTCGAACATCAGATGTAATGTCTGGAACATGGGGCCGGTAACATTCCAATGAAAGTTATGGGTTTTTAAATAGAGGGTGTAAGTATCTGCCAGCAAACGTGACAGGCCATGGGCGATCTCTTCGCGATGCTGCTGGGAAATTCCGATATCAATATTCATAAGTGACTCCTTATTAATAAATTGGCTTGTTATTAAGACTGGCTTGAATTGACTATAGATAGGGATAAGGCCCGCTACCATTTGCTTTTACCTATGGCAGGGATTAATAAAAATCGTTCAATCCTGAATATAACCCATCAGGACCCAATCGCGGCCACGGGTGCGATAAGTATTGTAAGTACGGAGGATGTCGTCAGGACAATGCGGTGGATTTTGGGTAAAACCCAAACCCCTATAAAAATTATTCAGGTGTGGCAGGGCAAAACAGTAGCAACCCCGGGGAGCAAGATCCGGTAAAAGACTACACATCAGACCGGTTGCGATACCCCGCCCACGCCATTCGGCCACCACCAGCAAATTGCGCAACCAATAGTGTCCCGAGGTTTGTGGCACCAGGCGTGCAGCGGCAATAAAACTGCCCCCCTCACCTGCGATAGCGTAAATGCGTTCCCCCGCACCGGCCTTCACTTTGTAGCCCTGGGTGCGATAGAAACGATCAACCAATGCAAAGCGCACTGGTTCGATCCGTTGGAACTTACAGGGTTTATCAAACGCACGTGGAATTACAGGATCAATTACAGACATAGGAAGGTTTTATTTTTTGTCACCGCTGGAGTCATCCAGATTATCCAGTGGAAACAGGTTATCCGCCATCAAATCATCCGGCATACCCGGATCCGGCGCGGGGGTGTTGCCCAGGGGACCATCATTCATAGGTATGTCTCCCATCTGGCCATCATCCGATACATCAATAGCCGCTTTTTTACCTGCTGCTTTTTTCAAATTACCAGTATCGGTTGTCAGGGTTTTTTCAATTTCATCCAGCTCATCTTTATCCCCCTTACCTGCAATCAGGCGGTAGGCAACAT
>JAJQJO010000159.1 GCA_021323495.1 Cellvibrio sp.
GATTGCAAATGATGGCAATGGTGGAACCGTAACCGATACCTTCAACATTGTTATCGCGAATGTTAATGACGCCCCCACGCTTGCCAATCCAATCGCTGATCAAAACGCGACGGAAAATAGTGCGTTTAATTTTACTTTCCCAGCCAATACATTCGATGACCAGGATGCAGATGCTGTATTGACCTTCACCGTACAACAGGCGGGCGGTGGCGTATTGCCCGCCTGGTTAAGTTTTGATGCGGTGACCCGCACCTTTAGCGGTACACCTGCTAATGGTGATGTGGGAACCGTATCGATTGATGTGATCGCGAGCGATGGGAACGGCGGTGTTGTTACCGACACGTTCGATATAGTAATCACCAATACGAACAATGCACCAACAGTAGTAAATCCAATTCCCAATCAAACCGCTACTGAGGATATTGGATTTAATTTCCAATTTGCCGGCAATACTTTTACCGATATTGACGCCGGCAGCACACTCACTTATTCCGCACAACTTGCCGGTGGCGGTGCATTGCCCTCATGGTTAAATTTTGATGCAGCAACCCGCACCTTTAGCGGCACACCGGCAAATGGCGATGTCGGAACCGTATCGATTGATGTGATTGCAAATGATGGCAATGGTGGAACCGTAACCGATACCTTCAACATTGTTATCGCGCTGACCAAATTGCCAATGAACACGCACCCTTTGGTTTTACCATCCCAGCCAATACGTTTTTGGATGTGGATGGCGATACGCTAAATTATTCCGCGCAGTTAGCGGGTGGTGGTGCCTTGCCAACCTGGCTGAGTTTTGATGCGGCGACCCGCACTTTTAGTGGTACACCCACTGGAGCAGACCTGGGTAGCGTGTCAGTGCAAGTCAGCGTAAGCGACGGGCAGGGCGGCATGCTGAGCGATACGTTTGTTATTAACGTCATCAATATCAATGATGCACCCGTGGTAGTGAATCCCCCTGCTAACCAAACGGCAGTGGAAGATATTCCGTTCACAGTCATTTTTGGCAACACATTGTTTGCTGATCCAGATGCAAATACCACCCTGGTGTATACCGCCCAACTTGCCAATGGCGAACCATTGCCCGACTGGTTGGGTTTTGATGCAGCCACATTAAGCTTCAGCGGCACACCAGCCAATGGTGATACCGGGGTGCTCGCGATCCACATTATCGCCAGTGATGGCAGTGCCACTACCAACGCCCAATTCGAATTAACGGTCAGCGCAGTTAACGATGCTCCGCAAACATCCGGTTTGTCGCCCATCAACAATCGGGAAGATGCAGCGGGCGATACGATAGATTTATGGGCAGGGTTCAGCGATGAAGAAACTGCCGTAAACCAATTGCAATTCACGCTGGTCAGCAATAGCAATCCTGCGTTGGTGAGCGGTGCAACAATAGACCCTGTTACCGGTAATTTGCAGCTGCGCTATGGCGCCAATCAATTTGGCAGTAGCGAGCTGGTCATTCGCGCGCAGGATTCCCAGGGAGCTATTGTCGAAACCACCCTGCGGGTCAATATTGATTCAGTAAACGATGCACCCACTTCAAGGGGCATTGCCGATGTGCCTGTGTTGGCCGGCACTGAACCGCAGCAAACCAATTTGCACAGTGTGTTTAGCGATATTGAGCAGGGCGTGCAGCTGCAATATTCGTTGGTGGATAATTCCAATGCTGCCGTTGTCACCGACGTACAAATAGATGCCGCTACCGGTGTGATGACCCTGACCTTTTCATCGGGCACCGGGGGTGAATCTTTCATCACCTTGCGCGCGCAGGATGCTGAAGGCGCATGGGTAGAAACCCGTTTTAAAGTGACGGTCGTTGCAGCAACTATCCCTATCCCGGAAGTGCCGGATATTGATCCTCCCACCGTACCTCCGGTTATGCCGCCCCTGGAGCAACCGGAAGTGGAACTGCCGGAGGTGAATCCGCCCGGCACGGGTGGTGGTACTGGCGGAGGTGCAGGCGATGATTCCCCTGCGCCGGGAAATCCGGATGAAGGCGTAAGCCCGTTGTTACCCGGTATGGGCATTGGCCCGAACGCGAACGATGACGGTTATGGCCGCGATGATCCGGTGGATGACAAATCCAGCCGCGATTATCTCCGTTTGGAGGAGTCGCTTGAGGACGGCAATGTTCCCTTGATGACCCTGACCGCCTCTTCGACATTGGCCAGCCTGATCGCTCCCGATGCGGGTTTCGCCCCTTGGGAAGCGGAAGATTTTGACAATGAAGTACGCCGCCTCCGCGCGCAGATGGATGAGGCTCTGGAAGACGAGCAAGATCGCAAAGCAGTCGTGGCTGGCCTGACGTTTTCAGTCACAACCGGTTTGCTGGTTTGGTCTTTGCGGGCGAGCAGTCTATTGTTAACCATGATGTCAATGTTGCCGCTGTGGCGTGGGATAGATCCGTTGCCCATTCTTGACGAGGTCAACAAAAAGAAAAAAGAATTGGAGCAGCAGCGCAAAGACCGCGCGCGCGAAGACAAAAATGCAAAAGAAGTGGGTTATTTGTTTGATCATGCGCAGGGTAAAAAAACACGGCCATAATCGGGTAGGCGAGACAGTCCAATTTGTTTCGCGCACAACGTTGGGAGCTTCTGAAGAACTTTTCAGCGGTTGCCTTGAGAAATATACAGCTTTATTCATCCACAAGGATCAAGGCAGATAATGTTAGGTTTTACTCCCGCAGTCAGGTTGAGTTTGGGGTTGGTGATACTGACCGTCTCCATTTTGATCCTCGCGCAGGCACTGGGGCTAACCCCTGGTGCCGAACGGCAGCAATTGGACGTGCGCAAACGTTTAGCGGAGACCCTGGCATCGCAGGTGGGTGTGGCAATCATGCGCGGTGATGAGATCCTGCTGCAATATTTGCTGGAGTCTTCGGTAGAGCGCAATCCGGAAATTGAGTCCGCCGCCGTCAGGCGCAACGATGGCGTAATCGTTGTGCAAACCAAACTGCATAGCAAGTTTTGGGCTAAAGCAAAAGCACATGAATCCACCCCGACCCATATTCGTTTTCCAATTATGATCAACGGCGCCAAGCGCGCTGATTTTGAAATCAGTTTTGAGCCCTTGCTCAGTGACAAACACCCGATTTTTGGTATCCCCACTTTTATCCTGCTGGTGATTTTTGTATCGCTCAGCGGATTTGTCGGCTTTTGGTTTTACATCAAACGCGCATTAAAGTATTTGGACCCCAGTGCGGTAGTTCCGGCGCGGGTGCGCAATGCATTGAATATTCTTGCGGAGGGCGTGTTGATTTTGGACAGGCGCGAACAAATCGTGCTGGCAAATACCTCGCTCATTGAACATTTGCAACGTAGTGAACAATCATTAATGGGTAAAAAAGCCAGCAACCTCGGCTGGTTTCTTGACCCGAAACAGGATGCACGCGAATACCCCTGGTTGACGGCAATCAGCACCGGTGCAAAACAAACGGGCGTCCGCATGTTATTGCCGACCAGTGAAGATAAAGACAAAATTTTTCATGTGAATGCGGTGCCGATCCTCGATGCCAAAGGTTCCAGCCAGGGCACCATTGCAGTATTTGAGGATATTACCGAGCTGGAAACCAAAAGCCGTATGTTGGAGGATATGATCCAGCAACTCGCCGCTACCCAGGTCGCGATTGAAAGTAAAAACAAAGAGCTGACCTATTTGGCCACACGCGATCCGCTTACCAATTGCTATAACCGCCGCGCACTCTATGAACACCTCGATGGTAAATTTGATGGCGCACGTGTGTCAGATACCGAGTTCAGTTGCATCATGGCCGATATCGATTTCTTCAAAAAAGTAAACGATACCTATGGCCACGCCGCCGGTGATGAAGTGATTAAAATGGCCGCCAATAGCCTGCGTGAAGTGGTGCGCGATATGGATATGGTGGCGCGGTTTGGTGGTGAAGAGTTTTGTGTGATTTTGCCGGGTGCACCACTGGAGCAGGCGCAGTTGATTGCCGAGCGCTGCCGCGAAAAAATCGCGGCAAAAAATACCAATGGGGTAAGGGTGACTGGCAGTTTTGGTGTGACCTCGATTCGTATGGGCGCCGCATCTGCCAGCCAACTTATCCAACAGGCAGATGAAGCGCTCTACTATTCCAAACAGCACGGCCGCAACCAGGTCACTTGTTGGGCGCCGGGAATGGAAAGCCTGATTGCAGAGACCCAGAACTAAGAGCCTGGAGCCAAGAGTCCCAGCATTAAAGTTATGGGCCGATAAATAGCGAGTTGTACGCAATTCGACCATTAAACCCGCTCTTGAGCGGGTTTTTTGCTTCATTTCTTCCCATAGTGATCTTGCCGGTGGTAAATCTGCCGCCAGTAATTACAATAGCCCTCGTTATTTACTTACCGCTTTAATATGTCAATCGGGAAATTCCATTGAAATCAGTGACTCCACAACGCCGTGCGCCAGCCTCAGAGCAAACCTCCAATTTATTGGTGCGCCTGTTAAAAGAGGGCGCGCTTATCGGTTTGGGTGCGATATGCCTTTATCTGCTGATCGCCATGGTCAGCTACGACGCCAATGATCCGGGCTGGTCCAAAACCGGCGAGAACACCATCGTACAAAATGCAGGCGGACCCTTTGGTGCCTGGATTGCCGACGTGTTCTTTTCACTGTTTGGCTATCTCGCTTATTTGTTCCCGGTGATGATCGCCTATCGCGCCTGGCTGGTGCTGAAAGATCGCACCCGTGAAGGCGGTATCGATTGGCTGTTTTTTGGTTTGCGCGCGGTGGGTCTGGTGCTGGTGATGGTAGCGGGAGCGGGCATCGCAGCCATGCATTACAGCGATGGCGCATCGGCGCTGCCATATTCCAACGGCGGGCTTCTGGGCGCTGCGGTATCCGATGGCGTTTTCGGAGCATTTAATTACACCGGCGGCACATTGTTATTGCTTACCCTGTTTCTCGTCGGCATGACCATTTTTACCGATCTCTCCTGGTTAAAGCTCGCTGAAGACATAGGCCGCTGGACCAGCATCGGCATCAGTCGCGCGCTGGAAAAATGGCAACTTTACAAGCGTGAACGCGCGGAGAAGCAGATTGCCGTCAAAGCGCAGGAGCACCGCCGTGAAGTCGTCGTGCAGCATGCCAAGGTAGAGGCTAAACGCCAGGCGCCGGTGATTATCGAAGAGCCACCCAAAAAGAAGCCGGTGCCCAGCCCGCGTATCGAAAAAGAAAAACAGCCTTCATTGTTTGAGTCGCTGGAACCCGCGGTTGGCACTTTGCCACCGCTGAGCCTGCTTGATCCCGCTGACAAACGCAGCGACAAGGGCTATTCGAAAGAGTCGCTGGAGGCGATGTCCAAACTGTTGGAGCTTAAACTCAAGGATTTCGGTATCGAAATCGAGGTGGTTTCGGTGCAGCCGGGGCCGGTAGTTACGCGCTTTGAAATCCAGCCCGCACCCGGCATTAAAGCCAGCCGTATCTCCGGTTTGGCCAAAGATCTGGCGCGTTCACTGGCGGTAGTGTCGGTACGGGTAGTGGAGGTAATCCCCGGCAAATCAGTAATGGGGATTGAAATCCCCAACGCCCACCGCGAAATGGTGCGTTTGTCAGAAGTGATTTCATCAGAGCTGTACGAAAATTCAAAATCTGTACTCACCATGGCGTTGGGGCATGATATCTCCGGTGAGCCTATGGTCGCCGACCTCGCCAAAATGCCGCACTTATTGGTTGCGGGTACTACCGGTTCAGGTAAATCGGTCGGCGTAAACGTTATGTTGCTCAGCCTGCTCTATAAGTCCACGCCCAGGGAAGTGCGTTTGATGTTGGTCGACCCGAAGATGTTGGAGTTGTCGGTTTACGAAGGTATCCCGCACCTGCTCACGCCGGTCATCACCGATATGAAAGATGCCGCCAATGGCCTGCGCTGGTGTGTGGGTGAGATGGAGCGCCGTTATAAACTGATGGCGGCCATGGGCGTACGTAACCTCGCGGGGTTCAATCGCAAGATTGATGATGCGATCAAAGCCGGTACGCCGATCAAAGATCCATTATTCAAGCCGGAGGACAATTTCGATCCCGGCGCAGAGGTCGCGACCGCGCCCGATCTGGAAACCCTGCCAGCGGTGGTAGTGGTGATCGATGAATTCGCCGATATGATGATGATCGTGGGCAAAAAGGTAGAGCAATTGATTGCCCGTATCGCACAAAAAGCCCGTGCTGCCGGGATTCACTTGATCCTGGCAACCCAACGGCCCTCAGTCGACGTCATCACCGGTTTGATTAAAGCCAACGTGCCGACGCGTATGGCGTTTCAGGTTTCATCCAAGATTGACTCGCGCACCATCCTCGACCAGGGCGGGGCCGAGCAATTGCTCGGCCATGGCGATATGCTCTATTTGCCTCCTGGCACCAGTGTGCCTATCCGGGTCCACGGCGCATTTGTGGACGACCACGAAGTTCACCGGGTAGTGGCTGATTGGAAAAAGCGCGGCGCACCGGACTATATCGACGGCATCACCGATGACAGTAATAATTCGATTCCAGTACCGGGTATGCCCAGCGAAGGTGGTGAAGAGGGCGGCGATAACGAAAGCGATGCGCTTTACGATGAAGCTGTGGCCTTTGTAATCGAATCGCGCAAGGCTTCTATTTCATCGGTGCAACGAAAGTTACGTATTGGCTACAACCGCGCTGCACGGTTGATTGAAACTATGGAAGCGGCCGGTGTCGTTTCAGCTGCAGGCCACAACGGCAACCGGGAAGTGTTGGTTCCCGGTGGTCGCGATTGATTGGTGTTTATCTCAGGTTCATCGGTACCGGATAGGATTTGTTGCAGCGCAATTTGCGCAAACGACGTTAATTGATTACTTGGAATTTTTATGAAATTTTTATCATCCCTTTTTGCCTGCCTATCGCTGGTATTATCGTTCGCCATTCATGCCGCCGATGACCAGGCCGCCGCGCAATTGCGCAAACAGCTCGATGCAATGAATAGCCTGCAAGGCGATTTTGTGCAAACTACCTACGATAAAAAAGGGGTTGAGCAAGAAACCAGCAGCGGCAATTTTATGCTGATGCGTCCGGGCAAATTTTATTGGAAGACCCTGGAGCCGATGCAGCAACTATTGGTATCCAACAACAAAACTATTTGGCTCTACGACCCGGATCTGGAAACTGTCAACGAGCGCGCTTTCACCGATGACTTGCGTGAAACCCCGGCGCTCTTGTTGAGTGCCGATATTGAACAACTGCGCAAAAGTTTCACCGTTACGCGTGATGAAAAAGAAAAAACGGTTGAGAAATACACGCTCACACCTAAAGTGACTGAGGGCATGTTCCAGCATTTGACCCTGGTATTTAACGCAAACCAGCTGACTGAATTTGCGATCCAGGACAGCCTTGGCCAACTTACCCGCTGTGTATTAACCAATGTGCAGCGCAACAAAACCCTGCCGGAAGAAAAGTTTTTCTTTATTCCGCCCGAGGGTGTTGAAATCCTGAAAGACTAAGCCGGTATTATGGATCTCTTCGGTTCAGCGACGCCTGCCTACCAACCGCTCGCGGCGCGTATGCGCCCGCGCAATCTCGACGATTACATCGGCCAGGAGCATTTGCTTAGCGCGGGCAAGCCCCTGCGTGAAGCGATAACGCGCGGCCAATTGCATTCGATGATTTTGTGGGGGCCGCCCGGCGTAGGTAAAACGTCGCTCGCCAAATTATTTGCCGAGCAGGCGGATGCCCGGTTTGAATCCCTGTCGGCAGTATTGTCGGGCGTAAAAGAAATTCGTGCGGCTGTTGCTACGGCACAACAAGAGCGAATTTCCAGCCGACGTAAAACCATTTTATTTGTCGATGAAGTGCATCGCTTTAATAAATCCCAGCAGGATGCGTTCCTGCCTTATGTGGAAGACGGCACTTTTATTTTTATCGGCGCGACGACCGAGAACCCCTCATTTGAATTGAATAACGCATTGCTTTCGCGCTGCCGCGTGTATGTATTGCGCGGCCTGCAACCTGAGCAATTAAAAGCGGTGTTGCAGCAGGCGCTCGCTGATAAAGAGCGCGGTTTGGGCGAACAAAATATCCGTATCGATGCCGATACACTAATGACGCTTGCACAAGCGGCTGACGGCGACGCGCGCAAGGCACTTAACCTGCTGGAAATTTCTGCCGATCTTGCAGAAGAGGTTGATGATCACAAAGTCATCAATGAACAGGTTATAGCTGAAGTGCTGGCATCAGATGTGCGCCGTTTTGATAAGGGCGGCGATATTTTCTATGAACAAATTTCTGCGCTGCATAAATCCGTGCGCGGCTCATCGCCCGATGGTGCTTTGTACTGGCTGGCAAGAATGCTTGATGGCGGTTGCGATCCACTCTACATTGCTCGCCGGGTAGTGCGCATGGCGAGCGAGGATATTGGCAATGCCGACCCGCGCGCGCTACCACTATGCTTATCCGCATGGGATGTGCAAGAGCGTTTGGGTAGCCCGGAAGGGCAATTGGCAATCGCCCAGGCGGTGGTATATCTGGCCTGCGCGCCCAAAAGTAATGCTGTGTATAATGCGTTCAACCAGGTCATGGCCGATGTCCGCACCCAACCGGCTTACGATGTTCCCATACATTTACGCAATGCCCCGACCAAGCTGATGAAAAGTATGGACTATGGTGCGGAATATCGTTACGCCCACGATGAACCGGGCGCTTACGCGGCGGGTGAAAATTATCTGCCGGAAGACATCGCACAAGCGCGTTATTACCAACCGGTTGAACGCGGCCTGGAATTAAAAATTCAGGAAAAACTCGCGCATCTCCGTGAGTTGGATCAACAAAGTAAAAAGAAACGTTACCAAAAATCGCCTGGAAAATAATATGCAG
>JAJQJO010000160.1 GCA_021323495.1 Cellvibrio sp.
CTGTCCGATTTTGTTTATTAATCAAATAGCTAGGATATAAAAATAATGTAAACCCGCGTATAATTCGCGGGTTTTGTATTTTGTGGGTATTGAATCCGCCATTGGTGGAGCAAACCAGGCCCGCAGTAACCAGAAATCGTATGTGGAGCGCGTCATGGCTGTTGAACAAACCTTATCTATCATCAAACCCGATGCTGTTAGCAAGAACCATATCGGTGAGATCGTGGCCCGTTTTGAAAAAGCGAATCTCAAAATTGTTGCCCAGCGCATGATGCTATTGAGCCGTGCCCAGGCCGAAGGCTTTTACGCAGAGCATAAGGGCCGTCCGTTCTTTGAAGGTCTGGTTGATTTTATGACGTCTGGTCCTGTTGTTGTGCAAGTGCTATCAGGTGAAAACGCTATTGTTTTGAACCGCGAGCTAATGGGTGCCACCGATCCCGCCAAAGCGGCTCCCGGCACTATCCGCGCTGATTTTGCGACGGCAATTGATGCTAATGCGGTACATGGTTCTGATTCGCCAACTTCCGCTGCGCGTGAAATTGCGTATTTCTTTGCCAGTAATGAAATTGTAATCCGCTAACCCGGATCTAATCCTTTAGATGTCCCACGGTTGTACACAGGTGTTGAGCCATGACTGAAATATCCAGTTCCACTTCTCCCGTTAATGCGGAGGTTGCAGAGGGCTCTGCCAAAATGAATCTGCTGGGACTGCCAGAGGCCAAATTGGTGGCTTTTTTTGAATCTATCGGCGAGAAAAAGTTTCGCGCTATCCAGGTGATGAAATGGATCCACCAACTTGGCGCTGACAACTTTGATGATATGACCAATGTCAGCAAGGACTTACGCGCAAAGTTAAAAAATATTGCAGAAATTCGTCCGCCTGAAGTTGTACAACAATTTGATTCAACCGATGGCACGCGTAAATTTTTGATTCGTGTTAGCGGTAATAATGTTATTGAAACGGTTTTTATTCCAGACGGCGACCGCGGCACTCTTTGTGTTTCATCACAGGTTGGCTGTTCGTTGGATTGCAGTTTTTGTGCAACGGGCAAACAGGGATTTAATCGCGATTTAACCGCAGCAGAAATTATCGGTCAGGTGTGGATTGCAGCAAAGTCTTTTGGCCAACTACAAGCCAATGGTCCGCGCAGTGTAACCAATGTCGTTATGATGGGTATGGGAGAGCCCTTGCTCAATTTTGACAATGTTGTTGATTCCATGAATTTGATGATGCATGACAATGCTTATGGAATTTCCAAACGCCGCGTTACGCTTAGTACCTCCGGTGTCGTACCGCAACTGGATCGCCTGAGTCAATATACCGATGCCTGCCTCGCCATTTCCTTACATGCACCTAACGATGAACTGCGTAATGAATTAGTACCTATCAATCGCAAATATCCTATCTCGATGTTGCTCGACTCGGCTAAACGTTATATCGAGGCAATGCCTGATACCCATCGGAAAATTACTATTGAGTACACCTTGATTGATCAGGTCAATGATCGCCCTCATCACGCCCACGAATTAGCGGAACTCCTGCGCGATGTCCCGGTCAAGATCAATTTGATTCCATTTAATCCATTTAATTTGTCCAATTATAAACGTGTGAGCAATAACGCTTTGCGCAAGTTTCAGGATATTTTAATGGAAGCTGGTTATATCACGACCGTGCGCACGACCCGTGGCGATGATATTGATGCTGCCTGCGGCCAATTGGCAGGGCAGGTGAATGATGTAACCCGTCGCAGTGAACGCTATCGTGCACAATTTGATGGTGTGCAAGCCGTAAAAATTGTAAGCCAATAATTCCAAAAATAATGGTGTAAATGATGCAAATGAATAATTTTATAAGATTGCTGAAATTAACCCTGGTATCTGTCGTTGCGGTAGTATTTCTTGCCAGTTGCGTGTCAGAAAATAAAAATGGTAGTGGAAAAGCAAATCGCCATGTTGATAAAGCAAAATCCCTGGAATTGCACGTTCAATTAGCGCAAGGTTATATTGAAAAAGGTAACCGTGAGTCCGCCCGTCATCATTTGCGTAAAGCAGCCGAGATAGATAAAAACTCCCCGGAAGCAATGGAAGCCTTGGCGCGCCTTTATCAATTGGAAGGCGAGCCTGCATTGGCAGAGGAAACCTTTAAAAAAGCAATTAAACGCAAAAAGAATTTTACGCTGGCCAATAATAATTACGGTGTATTTTTATTTGGTCTGAAGCGTTATGAGGAAGCATTGGTGCAATTCGAGTTGGCTGCCAGCGACCTTGATTACAATGGCCGCGCTTCCGCTTTGGTGAATGTAGGCAGAACTGCACTGTTACTCGGAAAAAACGAGCGCGCCAAAGCCGCTTTTGAGCATGCCGCGGTATTGGATAAGGGGATTGCTGATCCGCATATCGAATTGGCCGATATGAGTTTTCAGCGGCAGGAATATGCGGATGCTAAAAAACATCTGGATCGTTACCAGGCGCTTGGCCAACAATCTGCCCGCGCGTTATTACTTGGAATTCGCCTGGAACGTATATTTGGTAACAAGGACAAGGAAGCCAGTTATTTGTTGGTATTAAAGAATCGATTCCCTTATTCCAAAGAATATTTGGAATACAAACAAACGATGATGTAAAACCGCAAACGCGATAGAAATTAAATGGGCTTTCAATGGCATCTGACGACGAAAAAAAATCCACAGACGATAGTCGTTTTCGCGAACTTTCGCCTGGCAAATTATTAGTCTGGGCGCGTGAGCGTGCAGGCTTGACTCAGGAGCAGATCGCCAAGGAACTCTATATGACCCTGACCAAGGTGCGTGCCCTTGAATCAGATGATTATCGCCATATGGGGTCAGATACTTTTACGCGTGGATATTTGCGTGCTTACGCTGGCTTGGTAAAACTTGATGTCGCGCAGGTGCTTGCTGCTTATGATCGACATGCGCAAAAATATGGTTTGGTTGAGCAGGTTTTGCCGGGTCGGGTTGAATCGGCCAATAAACCGTTATGGCAATTTATTGCACTGTTATTGCTAGCCTTGCTAATACTTTGGTTGGTATCTATTTGGTTTTTTGATAACAGGCAAGAGCCCACTTACAACAGGCCTATGGCAGTTGTACCTCCAGTGGAAACTGCATTGAACGTCCAGATACTCAATGGGTCCAGTGCAGGCCAGGGTTCGATAACAGGTGAAACCTTGATAGGAAGTGCAGTGGGTCCGGCGGAGTCGGTCCTGGTCGGTACCCCAACATCTGCCAACTCTATGTCAGGTAATCCCATAGCCTCGGCGCAGACCTCAAGCACATCGGATGTAGTTCAATCGACTACAGCCAGTTTATCAACATCGTCCGCGGGTTCGTTGTCATTGCCATTGCAACAAACCAACACCAATCTTCCGGATGCAATCAGTTTTTCGTTTACGGAAGAATGTTGGCTGGAAGTGAGTGATGCAAAGGGAGACGTTCTGGTTGCCGATTTGCAGTCGGCAGGAAGCCACTTGCAGTTGCATGGCAAGGCGCCGTTTGATGTAAAACTCGGTAATTCACCGGCGGTATCGGTAAAACTGAATGGTAATACGATCGCTATAGTGCCGGCATTAGGCACCAATGTATTGTCGATAAAAGTGGGTACACCCGCGCGCGAATAATCGCGCAAAATTGATCAGGAATTGTTATGCATTGCGAGTCTCCAATAAAACGTCGTAAATCTCGCCAGATTATGGTGGGCAATGTTCCGGTAGGCGGTGACGCGCCTATTTCAGTACAGAGCATGACGAACACTGAAACTACCGATGTTGCTGCAACAGTAGAACAAATCCGGCGTATTCAATTAGCCGGAGCCGATATTATTCGAGTTTCTGTCCCCACTATGGAAGCTGCTGAAGCATTTGGTGAAATTCGCAAACAAGTAAACATTCCTCTTGTTGCGGATATCCATTTTGACTACCGCATTGCATTGCGTGTTGCTGATCTGGGTGTGGATTGTCTACGCATCAACCCCGGTAATATCGGACGCGAAAAGCGTATCAAGGCAGTGGTGGATAAAGCGCGTGATCTCAATATTCCAATTCGGATAGGTGTTAACGCGGGCTCACTTGAAAAAGACTTACAAAAAAAATACGGTGAGCCTACCCCCGATGCATTAGTGGAGTCGGCTTTACGTCATGTTGAAATTCTTGATTCATTAAACTTCCAGAATTTTAAAGTCAGCGTAAAAGCATCAGATGTATTTATGGCCGTGGCTGCATATCGCAAGCTTGCGACTTTAATTGAGCAACCATTACATTTGGGGATCACCGAGGCGGGTGGGCTGCGCTCGGGAACGGTAAAATCCTCTATCGGTTTGGGTGCGTTGTTAATGGACGGTATTGGCGACACCATTCGCGTTTCGCTTGCCGCAGATCCGGTTGAAGAAATCAAAGTGGGCTGGGATATGCTGCGCAGTTTGCGTTTGCGCAGTAAAGGTGTGAATTTTATTGCCTGCCCAAGCTGTTCGCGGCAGAACTTTGATGTGATCAAAACCATGAATGATCTTGAACAGCGCGTGGAAGACATTACTGTTCCGCTTGATGTTGCGGTTATTGGTTGTGTGGTTAATGGTCCTGGAGAAGCCAAAGAGGCAGATTTGGGGCTTGCTGGCGGCACGCCAAGCAATTTGATTTATATTGATGGCGAACCAAATCAAAAATTAACCAATGAAAATCTGGTCGATAATCTGGAGCGTTTGATTCGTGCAAAAGCCGCGCAAAAACAAGCGCAAATGGATGCCGATGCTAAAAATATTATTGCCAAAGCCTGATTGCTTTTGGCTTAGAACATTAAGGTTTTAAATTGAAAAAAATCCAGGCAATTCGCGGTATGAATGATCTGCTTCCGGCTGACTCACCGCTTTGGCAATATGTTGAGAGTGTTGTTACCGATATTCTGGTGCGTTACGGCTATCAGGAAATTCGTTTTCCGATTGTGGAATCAACCGAGTTATTCAAGCGTTCTATCGGTGAAGTTACCGATATTGTTGAGAAAGAAATGTATACCTTTGATGACCGCAACGGCGACAGCCTGACCTTGCGTCCTGAAGGCACCGCTTGTTGTGTGCGCGCCTGTGAAGAGAATGGTTTGCTCTACAACCAAACCCAGCGCCTGTGGTATATGGGTCCCATGTTTCGCCATGAGCGTCCGCAAAAAGGTCGCTATCGTCAGTTTCATCAGGTTGGTGTTGAAACTTTTGGTATCCAAGGTCCGGATATAGATGCTGAAGTGCTGATTCTCAGTGCGCGAATTTTGCGCGATCTGGGTGTCTCTGAACATGTACAGTTGCAAATAAATTCGCTCGGTAGTTCAGAGGCTCGAGCGGCATACAAAAATGCATTGGTAGATTATCTAGGTAATTTACAGGACCAGTTGGATGAAGACAGCAAACGTCGTCTTTCCACTAATCCGATGCGGATCCTCGATTCCAAAGATTCAAACACCCAGTCACTATTGAATGCTGCCCCTGTGTTGCTGGATTATTTGGATGAAGAATCCCGCGTGCACTTTGAGGGCTTGAAATCCCTGTTAGATGCTGCCGGTGTCACTTACCAGATTAACCCGCGCTTGGTGCGTGGCCTTGATTATTATGGTAAAACGGCGTTCGAGTGGGTGACTGACAAATTAGGAGCGCAAAGCACGGTTTGTGCAGGCGGCCGCTATGATGGTTTGGTCGAGCAATTGGGCGGTAAAACAACACCAGCGGTTGGATTCGGTATCGGTCTTGAGCGTTTGGTATTGCTATTACAAGCTGCCGAGGTAATACCCGAAGGGCTCGATCAGCAAGCCGATGTTTATTTGGTTGCAGTGGGTGATGTGCAATCAACAGCCATGCGATTGGCAGAGCAGATTCGTGATGAATTACCTTTTGTGCGTTTGTTGACCAATTGCGGTGGTGGCAATTTTAAAAACCAGCTTAAAAAAGCCGATAAATGCGGGGCTGATATCGCGCTTATTTTAGGTGAGGATGAAGCTAAAGCCGGTAAGGTTTCGATCAAATTTTTGCGTGAAGAAATCGAGCAGCAAACGCTCGCTTTTGATGAGGCAATTGCTTATCTGCAAGCATTGGAATAAGTAGTTAACCAGGAAAAAAATAACGTTTTATTTTTAATTTCATTTTTTGCGCATTGCGCTAAGGCCAACAGGAGTCAATTGTGAGCGTACATCTTTCAGAAGAAGAACAATTAGAAGTATTAAAGCGCTGGTGGAGAGATTACGGCAAAACCGTAATCATTGCTGTGCTGGTAGCCGTCGCTGGTTATTTCGCTTACACCACCTGGCAAGATCAAAAGCGCCAGAAAGCCGAAAAAGCTTCAGAGGTATATGAACAATTACTCAAACTGGCCAATGCCGAACCTGGCAAGGTGCTGACTGATGCTGATAAAGCAACTATCACTCACCTCGCTGGTGAATTGAAAGATGGCAACAGTAAAAGTATGTATGCTCACAGCGCTGCATTTTTTCTGGCCAAATTAGCGGTAGAAGATAACAAGTTGGATGTTGCGGTTAATGAACTTAAATGGGTTTTGTCTGCCAAACCCGAGGCCGCAACTGAGCAACTTGCCCGCTTGCGTCTGGCCCGTGTATTAACTGCACAAAAAGCCTACGCTGATGCATTGGCCCAACTATCACCTGAACCGGCGGCTGCATTTACTTCAGAATATGCAGAGGCCCGGGGTGATATCCTTAAATTGCAAGGAGATCCTGATGCGGCTCGCACTGCTTACGAAAAAGCATTGGCTGCAACCGATCCACAACAACAAGAGCGTTTCATGTTATTGCAAATGAAAATAGATGATTTGAAAGTAGATAGCTCTGCAGCTCTGGCTGGGGAGAAGGCTCAATGATGCAAGTCTCTGTGAGGCACCTGAGCTGGTTATTATTGCTTTGTGCATTCGCTATGTCTGGCTGTTCCTGGTTTAGCAAGAAAACAGGTAATGAGCCTATGGAGTTGGTCGATTTCAAAGAAACACTTGATCTCGACAAAGTATGGAGCCGTGGCATAGGCGAAGGCCAGAACAAAGGGTTTAGCAGCCTCACACCTGCGTTGGATGGCGATGCTATTTACGCGGTAGATTACGAAGGTTTGGTTGTTGCAATGAATAGCCAAACTGGCAAAAAACTTTGGAAGCGTACGGTTAATGAATCCAAAGAGGGGCTGTGGTCCCAGTTAAAAAGTTTTTTTTATGCAGACGATCCGAACCGTCAAATCGTAGGTGGCATAGCCGCAGAAAATGGTCTGTTATTGGTGGCCACTTATGCGGGTGAGGTAATGGCCTTGTCCAAAGAAACTGGCGATGAACTCTGGCGTAAACAATTACCGGGAGAAGTGGTTTCCGCACCGCGGACTAATGGCAATGTTGTTGCAGCACAAACGGTCAATGGCAAATTGTTTGCACTGGATGCAAAAACCGGTGAGCAGTTGTGGTTTTATGATAATCCTCCACCTGTATTAACCTTGCGTGGTACACCATCTCCGATTGTCACTGATACCGCTATTTATGCCGGTTTTTCCAATGGCCGTATGATGGCCTTTAATCCTGCTAATGGCCTGATTTTATGGGAGCAGCGTATTGCGTCACCCAAAGGGCGTTCTGAACTGGAACGTATGGTTGATATTCACTCCAGTCCAATCATTAAAGATGGCGTTATATATGTGGGAACCTACCAGGGGCGTATTAGCGCTCTTGCGCGTGGTACTGGCAAACCTTTATGGGGACAGGATGGTTCAACCAGCGAAAACGTAGCGCTCTCGACGGACAAGTTATTTGTTTCCCATGCTAACGGCAAACTCGTCGCCTATAACTCTACGACAGGTGAACAGTTGTGGAGTAACGAAAAAATGCTGCGTCGCCTGTTAAATGGTCCACAAGTGTTCGGTGACTATGTTGCAGTGGTGGATTTTGAGGGTTACATGCACGTTGTCAACCAAAGTGACGGGGAGTTTGTTGCGCGCACCAAAGTTGATGGAGATGGAGCGCGTGCCCCCATGCTGACCGATGGTGAAACGCTCTATGTGTATACCAATAGCGGCAAACTGATTGCCTACAAGGCAGAAAAGGACGAATAGTTTCCGGCTTTATTGCCAACAATAACCAGCCGCTTGAATTTACCTGGATTGGATAAGGTAAACTTCACCGCGGCTGGTTTTGTTTTTAGCGCATTTGAATTTATGCAGGAATGGTCGCTGCATTACCTATGATTTTTTATTTCAATTGATACTTTTATGATAATCCCGTAAATACGGTGAAGGTGTGCTGGAAAATCGCCGCTTTATCGTTATTGATACTGGAGGGATCAGCGGTGAAGAAGAGGGTATTGATAGCATGATGGCAGGTCAGTCGCTTCTGGCAATCCAGGAGGCCGACATAGTGCTGTTTATTGTGGATAGTCGGGCGGGCCTGAATTCTGCCGATGAAATGATTGCCAAGCATTTGCGCGTGAACAATAAAAAAACTTATGTTGTCGCCAATAAGATCGATGGGATGGATCCCGATATCGCATTGGCACCCTTCTATGAGCTGGGTCTGGGTGAGGTTCACCCCACGACTGCCAGCCATGGTCGCGGTGTTAGATCTTTGATGGAAGAGGTGCTGGCAGATATTCCCGAGCTGCCTGAAGACTATCAACCAGAGGAAGCAACAGGGATAAAAATCGCGATTGTTGGACGTCCTAATGTAGGTAAATCAACATTGGTTAATCGGTTGCTAGGCGAAGAGCGGGTAGTGGTTTACGACGAGCCGGGAACCACGCGCGATAGTACTTATATCAATTACACCCGCTTTGATAAGCCTTATACGTTGATTGATACCGCTGGAGTGCGCCGCCGCAAAAATATTGATCTGATGGTGGAAAAGTTTTCTATCGTCAAGACCATGCAGGCCATTGCTGATGCTAATGTTGTGGTGTTGGTAATGGATGCCAGCGAAGGTGTGGTGGAGCAAGATCTGCATTTGATGGGAACAACCATCGAAGCCGGGCGCGCGCTGGTGATTGCATTGAATAAATGGGATGGCTTGGACGATGCGCACAAGCAATATGTCAAAAGTGAAATCGAGCGGCGTCTACGCTTCGTAGATTTTGCCACCATCCATTTTATATCGGCCTTGCATGGTACTGGCGTAGGTAATTTGTATAAGTCTATCGAGCTTGCCTTTCAATCGGCCACGGATAAATTCAGTACTAACTTCCTTACCCGCATCCTGCAAGATGCTGTGCGCGAGCATCAGCCTCCTATGATTCAGGGGCGCCGCATCAAACTGCGTTACGCCCATCCCGGAGGACATAACCCACCTATTATTGTCATCCATGGCAACCAAACCAATGATGTTCCCAGTCACTACACCAAATATTTGGAAAAAACCTTCCGGCGCGTGCTCGATTTACATGGCACGCCAATAAGGATTGAATATCGCAACAATGAAAACCCTTATACCGAGCGAAAAAGTAAAATGACCCAGCGCCAACTGATCGAAATGCGGCGTAAAGCAGAGCGCGATAAAAACCGTAATAAACCCAAATAAAGGTGAGCTTTGCGGTATTATTTTGTTTCCTGTTATGGAGGAGAAAGGAGTGCAAACAGAACTTAATTACCTAAGCAAGGAGCGCTTTAGTTGCTATGGCTTGCGCTCTGTAAGGTGAAGGAGTAGTGTTACGCGCCTTATCTATCGTCCTTAACCATATTTAGCCATAAAGTCCGAGCAGAAGATGACACCCGCAAGCCGCAAGCTGCTTATCATCGATGACGATGCCCTTGTCCGCCAGAGTATTGTGACCTATCTGACGGATAGTGGCTTTTCTGTCTGTTCTGCTGCAGATGCTACAGCCGCGCTTGAACTCCTTGCCAATCCTGAACATACCTTCCCCGACCTTATTGTTACCGACCTGCGCATGCCCAATGGTGATGGTTTACAGCTATTACAAATACTGCATGATCGTCATCCTTCACTGCCAGTTATCGTTATTTCAGGTGCCGGTGTCATGAATGACGTTGTCACTGCGTTGCGTTTGGGGGCACGTGACTATCTGATAAAGCCCGTCGTTGACCTGGAGGTATTGGTCCACTCTATTAACACGGTATTGGATCGGCAGGATCTGGAAGAGGAAAACCAGCGTTATCGTCTCCAGTTGGAAGAAGCTAATCGGGGTTTGAAAGAAAACCTGCGCGTGCTTGAACGCGATCATATTGCGGGGCGGCGGGTACAGCGCCGTCTGATGCCATCAGGGTTCACTACAGAAGGAGGTTATATTGCCGCGCATACGATTGTTCCCTCCTTGTTTCTCAGCGGTGATTTTGTCGATTACGCCCATATTAAAAAACGTTACCTTGCATTTTATTTAGCGGATGTTTCCGGACATGGCGCCTCTTCAGCCTTTGTCACTATCTGGCTTAAGCATCTGGTGAGCCGTATGGTGCGGGAAGAGGGGCTGTTTGGCGACGAAAACTCCTTTGGGCAAGGTGCAGATCTAATGTTGCGGCAGATCAACCGGGAGTTACACGAAACGCGCCTAAGCCATCACCTGACCTTATTTGTTGGAGTGATAGATACCACCACTCATCAAATGCATTACGTGGTGGCGGGGCATTTGCCTATGCCGATCTTACTTACTGACGCAGGTGCAGAATATTTGACCGGGCGTGGCAAACCGGTGGGAATTTTTAAAGAAGTTAACTGGGAAATTTATGAACGCCAGTTACCTGAAAAATTTGCCCTGGTCTGTTTTTCTGATGGCGTACTGGAAACCTTGCCCCAGACAGAGCTGCAAGACAAAGAAGCACATTTATTAAAACTAATTGCTTCAAGCAGTGGCACTTTGGATTCTGTCTGTAATACTTTAGTTATAAAGGAAATTCGCGATAACCCGGATGACATTGCAGTCTTGTCCATCGCTCGAGGTGTTAGTTGATGAAAGCCGGCCAAATTTTAGTTGCTGACCACAATGGGGTTTATGTAATCAAAATGGTAGGTGATGTGCGCCTGACGTTATGCATTTCTTTCGATCAATTTATTGATGCTATGTTCAAAAGCGAGAATTTTACATCAGTATTATTTGATCTCTCTGATGCAGAGGCTATTGATAGCACCACGTTGGGTTTGATGGCGAAAATTTCCATTCTTGGGCAGGATCGACGTGGCATCGTGCCGGTTATTCTGGCGAGCAATCCCAGCATTCAACGAATATTACAAACGATGGGATTTGGTGATATTTTTACGATTATTGATAAGCTTGATGCACCTGTACTCGCGCAACAGCCACTCAATTGTATAAATTGTGACGAACAGGAAGTAAAAGAAAAAGTGCTGGAAGCGCACAAAATTTTGATGGGATTAAATGCTAATAACGCCGATACCTTCCGCAACCTGGTCAATATGTTGGAAAGTTGTTGATCTGCCCTCCGCTCCTTAATTATCTGTGTTCAATAACCTCGCTTTTACCACACTTTTTGCGCGAATAAATTCGGTGTGGGGGACATAAATCAAGTCGGCCACTTTGCGAATAATATAATCTTCGTATTTATTCAGGTCGCCATCAGCATAGGCCATCTCCCACATGGCTTTCATTAGCCTGAATTTTTCTTCCGTGGTGCAATATTGGTTTATCAGCTGTGTAAACTGATGTAGCGAAGTAGCATGATTTGTTTCATTTTTGGCAAGGTTAATCAGCTCCGCTAATTCATCCCGTGACAAAGAAAATTTACGTTCAAGAATAACACCAAGATTACTTAACTCTGTCTCGGAAAACTGGTGGTCAGCGATTGCTACTTCGATAAGCAAAGCAGCAACCGCCAATTGCTTTTGGTGATCCGATAAAACAGGGGAGGCGCCACTTGCAGGCTGCAGGTGGCGCTCGATAAAGCGCGAAAGTTTATTGAGCACGGGTTTTTAACAAATTCTCAAGATTGATTTGGTCTTTCACAAAACCACGAATTCCTTCAGCCAGTTTCTCAGTCGCCATCGCATCCTGGTTAACGCCAAATCGAAAGCTTGTTTCTGTCTCAATTCGTTTGGCGATCGCTTCGCCAGTGCGGTCAGGTGAAAGTGCGCGTGTGAGCTCGCTTTTATCCTGATCCAACTCTTGCAAAAGTTGTGGGCTGATGGTCAAACGGTCGCAACCAGCCAAAGCCTCGATTTCACCTATATTGCGGAAGCTTGCACCCATCACAACAGTTTTGTAACCATTTTGTTTGTAGTAATTATAGATATGACGTACCGATACAACACCTGGATCTTCTTCAGCGGTGTATTCTTTTTTGTCCGTGTTGGCTTTGTACCAATCAAGGATGCGACCAACAAACGGTGATATTAAAAAAACGCCAGCGTCAGCACAGGCGGCGGCCTGGTTAAAACCAAACAGCAGCGTCAGGTTGCAATTGATGCCCTCTTTTTCCAGCACCTCTGCAGCGCGAATACCTTCCCAAGTGGAAGCCAGTTTGATTAATACGCGCGATTTATCAACACCACCTTTTTCATAAAGGTTAATTAATTCGTGGGCTTTAGCGATAGAGGCTTTGGTGTCGAACGATAAGCGCGCATCCACTTCTGTTGATATGCGACCGGGAACAATTTTTAAAATCTCCAAACCAATACCTACGGCCAAATGATCGCAAGCGGCACTTAATTGTTGTGCGCTGTTGGCGATGCTTTTGCTGGCATTGAGCGATGCGTTGAGCAAATCCTGATATTGCGGCATTTGGGCAGCCTTATATACCAGCGATGGATTGGTAGTTGCATCCACAGGTTTATAAAGACGGATGGCTTCGATGTCGCCGGTATCGGCAACAACATCGGTAAATTTTTTCAGTTGTTCAAGTTTACTAGTCACAGTGGTAATCCTATCTCTGAAAGTACAAGTGGTTGATCTTTGTTTATTGCCGTCAGATATATTATAGTCTTAATGACTTTATGTTGAAAGCAGTCATTTTTTATAAGCTGATAATTCGATAGCGTCGAAGGCCTTAAGCATTTGCGACCCCAGCTGTATTTGCTAATGGTAACCCATTTAATGTCGCAAGGGCGCGTTCCAGTACTTCAATTCCTGCGCCCGGTTTATGGGCTTGCTCACTAATAACCCGACGAAATTGGCGCGCGCCAGGTAATCCTTGATAGAGCCCTAGAATATGGCGCGTCAGATGATTTAGGCGGGCCCCTTTAGCCAACTCATGCACGCAATACACCATAAACTCTTGTATTACCTGTTCGCGGCTCACGATAGGGCTATCTATGCCATATATCTGTTGGTCAACCTGTGCGAGTAGATAAGGGTTGCTGTAGGCCTCGCGACCAATCATAACCCCATCAACATGACCTAGAAGGCTTTTGCTCTGTTCGATAGTTGTGATGCCGCCATTGATGATAATGTTCAAGTGCGGAAAATCCTGTTTCAGTTGGTATACCTTATCGTACTGCAGCGGTGGAACTTCACGATTTTCCTTGGGACTCAAGCCTTTAAGCCACGCTTTGCGTGCATGTACGATAAAAGTGTGGCAGCCAGTTTCAGCGACAATGCTGACAAATTTGACCAATCCCTCATAGTCATCCATGTCGTCAATTCCGATACGATGTTTTACCGTTACCGGAATTTTCACCGCATTCTGCATAGCGGCGATACAGTCTGCAACAAGTCCCGGTTCGGCCATTAAACATGCACCGATCATACCGTTCTGTACCCGGTCACTTGGGCAGCCGCAGTTAAGATTAACTTCGTCGTAACCCCAATCTTCTGCGATACGTGCACATTCAGCCAGCGCAATCGGGTCGCTGCCACCTAATTGCAGCGCTAGTGGATGCTCGCAAGCGTTGTAATCCAGAAAGCGGGATTTATCCCCATGTAACAGTGCCCCGGTGGTGACCATCTCGGTGTAAAGCACCGCTTTTTTGGTTAGCAAACGCCAAAACGTGCGGCAATCGGAAGTCGACCACTCCATCATAGGAGCAAGCGTGAAGCGGCGATTAAGGGAGTGGATTGAAGTCATTGCGCTGTGGAATTCTGCTGCGAGGGAAATAAAAAGTGCGGCCTTGGCCGACAGGTGTTTTATGATAACGACATTTACCCCTTGCTGCACGGTAAAGTGTGGCTCATTGCATAGGATGAGTTATTTATGCCGCTAACCCACATAGATTCCCACGGGCACGCCAGTATGGTCGATGTCTCTGAAAAGCCTGCCAGCGTGCGTGAGGCACGCGCCTGTGCGCGAGTATTGATGAAACCGGAAACCCTGGAGCAAATCAAAGCAAATAGTCTTAAGAAGGGTGATGTATTGGCAGTCGCGCGTATCGCCGGCATCCAGGCGGCAAAAAAATGTGCTGATTTAATTCCGCTTTGCCATCCATTGGCCTTAAGTAAGGTCGCAGTAGATTTTGCTATTGATGATCAGCAATCGTCTGTAGAAATTACCAGCTATTGCAAGCTTACAGGACAAACCGGTGTAGAGATGGAGGCGCTTACCGCGGCGAGTATCGCGGCCTTGACTATTTACGATATGTGTAAGGCAGTTGATATGGAAATGGTGATTGAGCAGGTTTGTTTGCTGGAAAAATCCGGTGGTCGGCGTGGGCACTATCTTAGAGGGGAAGATAAACAATGATCCGGGTTTTGTTTTTTGCGCAATTACGCGAACAATTAGGCACTGCCGAACTGCAAATAGCGGCTGAAAATATTAGCAGTGTTGCAGCGCTCAAAGAATCTCTTGTAACCACAAATTTTGAATGGGCGCAATTTCTCTCGAATAATAAATTGCTCGTTGCGGTAAATCACGAATATGTCAAAGGGGATGTGGTAATTAAATCAGGCGACGAAGTTGCCTTTTTTCCACCGGTGACCGGAGGTTGATATGTCTTTTTCGATTGCTGTTCAAACCCGGGACTTTGATGTGGGCGCCGAATATACGAAGTTAATTGCAGGCGACACCGCTGCAGGCGCAGTCGTGTTCTTTGTCGGTAGGGTGCGCGACACGAATCAGAGACTGGATATAAAAAGCATGTCACTCGAGCACTATCCGGGCATGACA
>JAJQJO010000161.1 GCA_021323495.1 Cellvibrio sp.
GAAAATCTATTCTATGTTCCTCCGCAGCAGCTAAATGTATAGACTTAGTTGCCCTGTCGATGGCACGTTGGTTAAGTTTATTATCAGACCAGTAAGAATATTGGCTAGCATTTACCGATACCACTGTGTCATAAACACCGGCAAATTTTACTTCAATATTCTTATCAGTGATTTCTTCGTAACCTAAATACCTGATTCTGGCATCCAGGGGTAACGATTGTTCCCAATACTTATCTGTCACTAAAAAAATACTATGCCTCGCAGTAGCCGCACCACGACTAAACCCGAATACATCAACATCGATTTTTTCAATCATATATTTTTCTGGAGGTTTTTTTTCAAGATACTCCCTCAATTCAGCCAAGGCTTTATCAATTCCCTGCCTTGCTCGACTAAAAACGCCGGAATCTCCTGCTCCCATAGAATATCCAAGACCACTGTCGCCTTCCCTATTAAAAGTTCCTTGACCTTCTATGTATATTTTGAATACGTAATCATACCCAGTTTCTGATTTTTGATCCTTTTTGATTGGGACATGCGGCTCCATAATGGCGATGTTAGTTCGGCCATTGTCATAGCTGTTACTACCGCCATCACCATTTTCTTTATATGGCTTGGTAGTTGTTCCCATTTCAAATTGTTCCCGCTCTTCTATATTGGTGCGGTTATTCAACGTACCATCAAAAAAAAGCGAAAATCGAATTTTTAGTTTTTCTTTTTTAATTTTTTTCTTAGGCTCATCCATACCAAAAAGTGCTGCTATTGCTTCACCAATTTGAGTCATACCTTTAACTCCACTTTATTATCTATTCGAACTTTCTCAACTACGATAGCCCCACGCTTGCCAAAGTCTGAAGAGCTATACACCAGTTTTTGTCCTTATGTAAATGCTCCGCTGCAAGTGCAATGAGTGTAGTTGCGGTAGCCGCACCAAGATCGCCATAGCAATCGGCAGGATGTTCGATTTTGACTTTTTCAATAAATTTTTGCTTGCTGCGCAAATATGCTACGCCATATTCCTTCGCCCAATGGTTTTCACCATTCATGCTCGAATAAATACTGTGGATATCGTGTTCTGGTTGATTAAGGAGAGCCTTTTTAAAAGCTTGATCAAGACCATCACCGCGATAGGGAGCATCGCTGTATAGATGACCTTCCTCCTCCGCCATACCTGGCGGATGTAGCGCAATTGCAAAACCATTACGATTTTCGGCAAGCTCGGGATGACGAGTGAGCAGCAAAAAGCTGGCTACCAACCAAAACGAATGAATGCTCCAGTTGGTAAAGATAACGAAAGGAGAAATCAATTGCTTCCAGTCCAGCCGCTCTACCAGAGTAAAGGCTGCGGCTAAGTAGCGTGCTGATCCAGGGTTTACAATTTTCCTGCAAGTTTTCAACGAGTGAACTGAGCCCGTCTTTATCACAAGCTCTCTCTGACAAGCCCAATATTACCGGGACTGCCTGTTCTGTTGATCGTTGATGACAAGCTTCCCTTATAGCAGTAATTGCCATTTTAATAAGCCGATCATGGCGAGGATTGAACCTGTCGCCTTCATCAATTTTTGCCTCGATATCTTCAAACACCCCATCTGGCACTCTGGCCATGGTGATAGGTTCACCCTCGGGTGTATCGTACTCGGAGAGTGTATAAGCACTAATCCCCGCATTAACCGCCGCAACCGTGGTCGCGACACTGGGCCCTAACGGAGTGATCATGCCCATACCAGCGATATATAAAAGTGGCGATGACATTATTTAGTGAGTCCTTTCGCGGCGTGGTTTAGTAAAAAATGAGCAGGCTCCAGCAATGCAAGCTCTTGTGCAGCCATCTGCCTTTGGCGTTGGTGGCCGCTGGAAAATACCGTGCGTAAATGTTCGCTAGTGCTAATACCGGGGCTGATAATCTGCCCCATAAAATAGCGTTGCGCGGGGGCGTAACGTTGTTGGTATTTTTGCCAGACAGCGGCGATTTTATTGACGTCGGGAAAAGGGAGATATTCGTCGTCGCCGAGACCAATATCTTCATTTTGGGCACCGTCGTCCGGTAGTTGTGCATCCAGATCCGGAAGCTCTTCCAAAACCAGTTTGTGTTCCTGCAGACCAATCCCGGTGATAGTGGTAAAGGCTTCGCCAGCCAGACGCGTCAATGCGGGAATGCGCATTTGGGCAATAAGCCAATTAATGGCGTGGGGATCGCCAAGGATTGCGGTGGCGGTAATCACTAAACGGTTATTCGCCGGGTCTTTGGCGAGCAAGCTGATCCAATTGCGTGCGGCTTCCAGAGGCAGCACCCGAAAACACAGGGCCATCGCACGGGCTTGATGAAGATTTGGGGTTAGCACGTAAGATTGCAGATGTGCCGCCAATGATTTATCACCGAGCAATATGGCGGACCAGGTCGACCAGAACACAACATCCTTTTCTTCAGATTCCATGCCGATACGCAGCGCATGCAACAAATCAAAACGTTTTAATTCACCGATCAATCGCAGCGCGCGCGCGTAGAGCTGTGGGTGCGCGAGGCAATCCTCGCGCTGCAAAATTGCAGTGAGGAACTCGCGCGGGTCTTCGCGCCTTGCACTGCATACCGCCAGCGCTAAATATTTATGGTTGAGATCTTTGCTGGTGAGGAATTTTTTTATCCAGGAATGTACCAGCCGGCCTGGTAGCCAGGCCATGGCCGCCACCAAACCACGCATTGCGTGGCCGCTATCCAGACCGGCTTCTACCGCCTGTTGAACATAGCGCGTATCCAGACTGCGAAATGCCAATATCGCTGCGGTAAACACCGCATCCGGTTGCTGCAGCTCAAGTGCAGCGACACAAATTTTCCAGGACTCTTCCGGGGCGGTCATTAGCCCGTCAAGCTGGGCGTCTATCCGATTATCCAACTCAACAAGATCTTCTGCGGTGTAATGTGGCTGGTTGACAGCGAGACTGCGCAAAAGCCATAAAAAGGTGGCATCGTCGGCGTAACGTTCATGGACATGGCCGTAACGGCCAGACAGGGTGCGGGAAGAAGTAGCCTCTGTGGTCATGGATTAACATCAACCCATGATATTTTTTTTGTTGTGGAACAGTGGATCACCCAATCGACACACGTTCTTTCCCTCGAATTTCACGTCGAAGGAATACATCATAAATTCACATTCCGCTTTATTTTGGCTACTGATAACACCTTTTAATGTACCGGCTTCATCACCCGTGCTGGTGGAATAGACGGCACCTTTGACCATGGGCATTTTGCCATCGGTTACTACTGTTTTAGGCCCTTTGCTGGTATCCGAGGATTTGCCAATATTCGGATAGGGAATTGGCACAACCGCCGAGCCCACCGGCGTTTTGCAGACATCGGGAAAGACCGTGCTCATACCACCACTGCCTTTATGGGCAATACCGCGGGTATTGGAAAAAGTTGTCTGTGCCATTTATTGCTCCTTGAATCCCTTAACGGGACAAGCTCACTGATATTTGTTGGATTTTGGTCATTTTTTTATCGCAGGCTATAGCAGCCCGCCACACCATGGATAGCTGACGCTGGTTAGGGTCTAACAACAAGGTTTCCATAACAAAAGGAGTCGCGTGTTCTTGCCCGGCGATGATCACTTTATTCGCCAGATTAACGTAGGGAAGTGTGAACCCCAAATCACCGGTGGGGTGCATTCCAATAATCCGCACCGCTTCACCGCCCTGTAAATAGCCAGGATAAATTAAATCGGCTGGTGCAACATTCATAAAACGCGGATTGTAATCACCAGGCAAGAAAGGTGCTCTCGTTTTCTGCCAGATATCATCATAGGTACCGGCAAAACTGGCGCGGGGTTGCCAATTGGGCGCGATAGGTGCAAAACAGGCGGGCTCTGGTTTATCGCGATAATCACGAATTAAATGATCGGGACTTTCAAGATTAGGCAAAGGCATTCCTTGTATCTCGGGGGGACTTTTACGGCCCACAAAACCGCAGCCAACCGGATTTTTTACTTCAACATCACGCAGCTTCCCACCTTCGATGACATCCTGCCCACCGAAAGCACGTTCATATATCAAGGGCATCGAAACAAAGGGTTCGGGCTGGGTTATCTGGCCCTGGCTCCAAACCCGGTCACCAAACACTCTGACGACTTTACTGAGCGATCCAACTTGCAAACCAACATCCATTTGCCGCACGGGCCGCTGCCCTGGTGAGCAAGCAGCACCTACCATCACAATATCCGTTGCTGGTTTACCAATATGGTAATCCGAGCTAATGTGCAAACTGGATTTGGCTGGCTCGGTCCAATATTCGTCTCCCTGCTGCAAAGGTGCCTGCGCTTTGGCTAATGTCCATTGCGCACCAATGACAAATGTTGCTTTCACCATAATGTAAAGCGTATCCACGCCATTCTCATTGGGAAAGATGGCGAACGCAGATGCAAAAGGAGTATTGTTTTTAAGCTGTAACATAGCGCAGATTCACTGGGACAAACCGCCTGCGAAAATTTCGCCCAAGCGGATACAAACATCAGTTTACTTGTACTGATCCGCCAAGAATTCGGTTAACTCCACTGGATCTACTCAATAGATATTTTCCGCGAATCACTACTTTTCCATTGCGAGTAAGCGTAATACTCGCCTCGCCGCATTTAAGAACGACCTCCTCCTGCCCCTCCAGCACGACCCTTTTTCCGTCTACATGCACAGTGTCGCCATGGAGATCAGCATTTGTAGTTTGCGTTGAGGTTGTAGCAGGTTCGTCAAATACGGTTTGGTCCATCGTTTCCAATACCGGAATTGGTATTTCCGATGATTGCTCAATCAAATTATCCAGCATCTGCTGTAAGGGTGAATAAAGAAAACCAATTACGATAGGACGTGAATCTGCCCCTTGGGTAAAGAGTAAAGCCACTTGCCTCCCTATATGTTGGGGCAACACAGGAATAGTGGCCAACGCAGTTGTTGGTTCAAAATGGGGTAACTGGGGAAATCCAACAATGGGGCTGCCATTACTATCGATCCCCGCAAGCACGCCGAGCAATACTTCGCCCGGCGCTACCATTGAACCAGGCATTTCTGTTTGCAGTTCAATGCCTTCTGATTCTTCAAACAAACTTGCACTCATAGATCACACTAATTGTTAGTAATTTTGCTACCTTTGATAACCACATTTCCGGAGCCCTTAACATTGATATTGGCTCCGGAAATGGTGATATCACCATTGCTCTTCATAACGATAGAGGCTGAACCGGTCTTAAGCGTGATCTGGTCATCAGCCGTCATGGTGATAGTTTTGGCTTTTAATGCATATTCTTTGGTGACATTCTCGGTGTATTTACCCTCGACAGTTTCACGTAGATCCTTGCTAATGCCAATCGTCATGTTTTTACCGATAGTTTCGGTATGGTTTTCACTAATATCAATGGTGATATTTTTGCCCACACTCAAAGACATATTTTTTCCAATAGTCTCCGAGTGATCATCCCCTACATCTATGGTTTTATTTTTCCCAATCGATTCGGTTTGATTATTAGCAACCGTTTTATTGCGATCATTACCAATCGAAGAATTCTCATCATGCTTAATCGTCTTGGTGCGATCATGATCAACCGTCAAAGTCTGGTCATTTTCGACTTGCGTGTCATAATTTTTTTCCGCATGAACATATATTTGTTCTTCACCTTTTTTATCTTCAAAGCGAAGCTCATTGTAATTTTGCGGTGAGCCGCCTTTTGTCGAGCGGGTTTTTATACCACTTTGAGTTTTTGAAGTATAAGTGGGTTTATTCCAGGCGTTATAAACAGACCCGGTTACCAGAGGGCGATCCGGATCACCATCCAGGAAATTAACGATAACTTCGTGTCCAATACGCGGAATAAAAGACGAACCCCATTGGTTACCCGCCCAACTTTGGACTACACGAATAAAACAGGAACTATTTTCGTCATCCTTACCTTCACGGTCCCAGATAAACTGAACCTTGATTCGGCAATACTCATCGATATAAATTTCTTCACCCGCAGGGCCGACCACCACAGCTGATTGCGGCCCTTTCATTACCGGCTTTTTATGCAAACGTTTAGGACGGAACGGGGTGTCAGCAGGAATACAGACAAACTGGTTGGTGTAAGTCGCATTGCCTTCTTGACCCGGAAAGTAACTCTTGTCAATTGCATGATGCGTTACTGCCGTTAAGATATAACTTCCTTTTTGCGAGGCCGTGGCATGTTTAGCCAGTTTGAATTTGCCGCCCGCGTAAAAGCTTGCGCAACCGCTTTGTCCAAATACGGTATCGCGGTCCGCCTCTTCTGAATCCAGACAAATCTTTGCAGCCTCTGAACCTAAATTAGGGTCATAAAATGCCGGGTATTCATAATGCTCAAAAATTCCGTTTTTGGCGTATTGGCTATTAGTTTTAATCGTCGCCGTCAGATCTTTTTGCGGCTCTTTAAAGTTGTAATCATTCAGGGTCCACATACCCTTTTTAAAGGAATATTTATGCTCCCATGAATTAATCTGTGCATGCGGTGCACTGCCCTTGGAGTACTCCAAATCTGTCTCTGACACATCGCTGTAGGCGTTAGGTTTATCCACCAAAATTAACTGATGCTTCCCGTCTGAATGCTCAAAAAAATAAGCAATACCATCTTCTTCAAGCAGGCGAGAGACGAAATGCAGATCACTCTCGTTGTGCTGTACACAATATTCACGCTTTTTCCCGCCCTCCGCCCGGAATTCAAAATCTGCGAACCCGAGGTCGCTGAATACCTGGCTGACTATTTCTTTAGTATTTTTTTCCTGAAATATGCGATGGTCATTGGTTTGCGATAAAAACCAAAACCAGGGAACCATCACCATCTTATATTCGCGCAAGTTGTCCGCTTTAATCTCACCCAGGACAAACTCTCTGACAAACCCGTTAAACTTACGGTTTGCATCAGTTTTCACAGTAACAGTGGCGGATTTACCCACGATCTTATTGGGATCTATATCCAGATTTTCTGAAATTACTTCAATAGTAAATTCAAATAAATTAGAAATACCTTCGGTGCCCTGAAAGCTGGTAAGCAGGAACGTGTCTTTACCGAGGGAAAAATCAGAAATGGAGATGAAACGATTATCTTGAGTGAGCTGAGTCATGCTATTGCAACCTTAATAAACCCTTCATTAGAAGTGTTATTACATCCTTGCCCCGCAGTAAGGAATGCGAGCTCAGAGAAAAGTACCCCCAAATAAAGGGGTACTTTTGGGAGAAGGCTTACTGAGGCTTTGCAGTAGCCAAGTCGTAACCAACACGTTGCGGTGTTGCAGACTTATTGCTCTTATCGTAATCGCTGTAATTAACCATAATCTTAGCGAAGCTCAGAGAAATTGATTCAACAGGATCGCTCTCGCCATCTGCTGACACTGAGTATCCGCTAACCAGGCAGTTTTCCAAGGTATAAGTCATAAATTCAACCAACTGGTCTGCACCAGTTTGCACGAACTTGATAACTACCTTTTTACCTGCAGAACCACTTACCGCTTCTTTAAAAAGCGAGGTTGAAGAAATATCGGCTAACTTAGTGAAGGTAATTTCACTAATGGAAGGACGAGTAGCTTCACGGTTAGCAAGGTTACCTGCTTCCATAGAAATGCCACGACCAACACCAAACTGCAATGAGCTAGCACCAATATGATCTTTGTAACCGTTAGCGGTAATATTTCCTTTGATACCTTCGTACTCGATATAAATCGCCATCTTTATTACTCCTTAGTTTTTAAGTACTACACATTAAAGCAACTGATACCCAACAATGCAGCGCACCAATTACCAGATTAAAACCCAAAATCAACCACAATCAAAACACGAGATACTAACTTAATTTATTTTTACAAACAACTTTAGGAATCCTCCTTGGCTTCATATGTGATCTACTACTCACTATATTTAGGCGCCAGAATGCAACCTTGCATTCTTTCAATAGTGGCTTAATAAAAACTATTATTAGAATCCATACTGGAGATCAAAATATAGTTTTAATCCATCGCCAGGGATATAATCATCTTCATCAAACTCTTGATACATGCCATCTTCTTGATCCTGCTTCTTTTGGGCTTCCAGCGCAGAATTCTCAGCATCAACAGGCATAGCCAAAGAAAGGTTTCCGCGTAAGCCCCCTGAAAATACAATTTTAATTCCCACGCCCGCATCCACTAAATATGTCTTCACATCATCATCAGCTTCGATATAAGCATTGTTACGCCCATACCCCACATCAAGGAAAACAAATGGTTGTATAACATCTTCAAACTTTTCACCCGCCATGGTATAGCCGCCTAAACTGGGGCCAGCAAAAACCAAATCCGAACCGATAAAAATTGCATCATCTGCGTAAAATTCGTTGACTGTAAATCCACGAGCCCGTGTTGGCCCAGCCAGCCCAAACTGTAAGACTTCAGAAAGAGACGAGTCCGAAAATTGACCCGAACCACGGAGGATCCATTTGCTATCATTTTCAATAAAAGGAAATTTTACAAAAGACAATCTCGAATAATCAAATGAGAATATTCCCGGTGACTCATCTTGTCCCTCTTCTGCTCCCTCCACGAAATTTGAAGCCGTTAACGTAATGCCACCTTGATGCAAAATACGCTTATTTTCATTTAACACGTCGAATTGATAGGTTAAATCAATTCTTCTTACAACCTCCTCTGTACCTGCACCTACGAGATCACCATATTGTATTTCAGATTTAATATCCGAAAAACCAAGCAACACGCTACTATTTTTCTTCCTGGTACGATTAAGCTTGTAGGTGAACATTCCGTCCACTACAAATGACCTTCCGGTAATTTCAAAATCATTACTTGAAGACTCACCAGGCGTTGCCGATACGAAATCGTTGCTTGAAGCCCCGACCGAGAATCCAAATCTAGGCGTATATATTGGAAGAGAATAGCGCAGAGATCCATACAAGGAATTCTCGGGATTAAATGACCCCAACACGCCTAATTGCAATTGGTCTCCAATACCAAATGGATTGTGCACATAAAAATCGGTATAGGCCCTATATTCACCAGTCGAAGCTGAACCATGATTATCCAGACGAATATTGGAATTATATTTTTCTTCTGAATTGACGTTCACATTTAATTTAGTATCACCAACTTGGGAGCCAGCCTCAAAATACCCGCTCGCCGCCAAACCAGGCAAATCATTAATAAGATATAACTTCTCCTCTATAAGTTCATTAGTCACTGGCTTGGTTAGTGAATCATTGAAAACACGCTTTATCAATTTATCTGAGTAACGTTTATTATTTTTT